>NZ_JBEHFR010000019.1:0-48831 GCF_040225635.1 Corynebacterium sp. KPL2830
TGGAGCGGATGACGAGACTCGAACTCGCGACCCTCACCTTGGCAAGGTGATGCGCTACCAACTGCGCTACATCCGCATGCGAAACCAGGCCCGGTTTCTAGGACAAAGTCCTTGTGCGCGATACTGGGATTGAACCAGTGACCTCTTCCGTGTCAGGGAAGCGCTCTCCCACTGAGCTAATCGCGCGTTATTCATTTAGTTCCACTTTCCTTTGCGGTATAACACCCTCCAGAAAAGCGTGGAGCGGATGACGAGACTCGAACTCGCGACCCTCACCTTGGCAAGGTGATGCGCTACCAACTGCGCTACATCCGCATCGCGCCGCAGTGCTTAATGCTTTGCGGTGCGTGAACAAACATTATCGTGCTCCCTGCCAGTTTCCAAATCCCCAGCCCAGCACACCTATTGCGCGGCGTAAATCACTCACTTATCGGCGCTGTAAATTGCAATGTTGTCATTTAATCCGCAAGCCAGCCTTTCTAGGCATTTCAGCTTTAACCCACATCTTCCACGCCCTCCATCCAGCCAATTAGGAAAATGGAACGCACCGGGTGTAGATTTATCCCCCGCAAGGTCCTATAGCTCAGTGGGAGAGCGTTCCGTTCACACCGGAAAGGTCACTGGTTCAATCCCAGTTAGGACCACCACCGCCCACTTAAGCTTAATTTTCTTCGCTTAGGTGGGCTTTCCCATTCAAGTGGGCTTTTTGTCTTATCTGAGTAAAGTGTCCACTCGTGTTGTGGATACTTTTGGGAATTCTTGCTGGTCTGGTCTTACCGATACAAACGCTGGTCAATACCCGCCTTCGCGCCTCCACCGGTACCCCGTTTTCCTCCTCGATGATTTCCTTCGCCGTGGGAACGGTCACCCTGCTTATCGTGGCCACGGCCATTACCGGCGGGGATTACGGCATTGCGCAGGCTTTTGATGAACCACTCTGGATTTGGTTCGGCGGTTTGCTGGGAGTTGTGGCTCTGACCGGAAATATTCTTCTCTTTCCACACTTAGGCGCGGTACAGACTGTGGTCTTACCCATTGCTGGGCAAGTTATCATGGGTCTCATTGTTGACCACTTCGGGCTCTTCGAATCCCCTCAATCTTCTCTAACCGCATTGCGCGCCATCGGTGCCATTATCGTGCTTGCCGGCGTAATTGCAGTAGTTGCCACCCCGAGCGCAGCAACAAGTAATGAAGATTCCGCGACCGCCCTGTGGCTGTGGCGGCTAGCCGGATTTGTCTTTGGCTGTTTTACCGCTAGCCAATCTGCCATCAACGGCCACCTGGGCCAAGTCACGGGCTCTCCGGTGAGCGCTGCGCTGGTTTCTTTCGCCGTCGGCGTTACCGCCCTGGTCATCGTCAATATCGTGTTGCGCTGGCGCCCGCGCATCGAGCACCCAGAAGGAAAACCCAACCCGTGGTGGATGTGGATAGGCGGTGTATTGGGCGCGCTTTTCATCTTCGGTAACGCCGCCCTCGTTCCACAGATTGGCACCGGCCTCACAGTCGTCGCCGGCCTGCTTGGCTCGATGCTGGGCTCGCTCATCATTGACCGCGTCAGCGGCGCCCCCATTAAATCTCGCCAGGTGCTAGGGATTGCCCTTCTCTTGACCGGCGTGGTGCTTATTAGGCTGGTGTAGCCGCCAGGACGATTCACGTCCCGCACAACCACTACACTGGCACAACATGGACATCGCTTCGCTTTTAGGGCCCGAACCCGCTCACTTACCCGCCCTCCGGGCCAATATGGTTTCTACCCTCACCGGGTCTGCTACCATCAATGACCTTTCTGAGGCCATGGGCAATGACACCGATGGAGAGCTTTTCCAGGCCTTGCGTGGCTGGGCGGACGTTGTGTTTGTCGGTGGGCAAACGGTCAGGTCAGAAGATTATGCGGGAGTAGAGCAACACTCTCGCGATTCACCTCCCGCCCCCATTGCCGTGCCCACGCAAAGCTTGAAGCTTGATCCGAACTCGAAATTCTTAACTCACTTCACCACCGCCCCACTCTTCCTTGTCCCCCACGCGGCGCTGCAGAACCCGGAGGTCTCCGCGAGGAAAGGCCCCCTTGAGGCAGCAGGTGCAGAGGTAATCGATGCCGGTAAAGGCACCATGCAAGACTATCTCCGCGTATTGCGGGAGCGGGGATTTCAGCGAATCCTCTGTGAAGGTGGGCCAGGAATGCTCGGCCAGCTGGTGCATATCGATGCCATTGATCAGATGTATTTAACCCTGGATCCCCATCTGTCCACCGGCGTGGAAAAGCCCGTGGCTACCTTTCATGGCACGCACTCCCACCGCCGAATGCGGCTAGACAATGTTGCCGCCGATACAGATAGCACGGTGTTTCTGCGGTACTCGCGCGCAGCTGAGTCCGTAGACTAAAAGGTCGTGACTGCTCGAATAAACGCCGCCGCATGGCCTATTGCCATTCTCCTCGTCATTCAGCGCGTCTTCATCGTGGCGCGCAATGGGACGTTGACTGATGATTTCACCACGGTCTATCGCGCGCTAAGGCGCATGATCGACGGTGTTCCGGTGTATGAACAGGCTTATAACCATGTGGATCCGCTGTATCTCTACACCCCGGGTGCAACGCTATTCTTATCGCCTTTAGCGTGGCTCGATTTCAGCCTCGCGCGCGGGCTTTTCATCGTGGTCAATGCCCTTGGCATCATAGCCGCACTGGCGATATTGACCCACGTGGTGGGAAGAGCGCTTACCTCGCCGGTGTTTCCGGTCTCTATCGCTTTAGCCTTCGCCACCGAAGCTGTCACCAATACTTTGGCGTTTACCAATATCAATGGTGTGCTCTTATTCTGCATGGCGCTTTTCCTGTGGGCTTTCTTAGAGGTTGAGCGCACCCCGCAGCTCGCGTGGGTTTCCGGCATAGCCCTTGGACTAGCCATTTTGATTAAGCCCCAATTTGCACCCCTCCTCTTCTTGCCCTTGGTCAAACTGCAGTGGCGCAACCTCCTCGCGGGCCTGGGGATTCCGGTGGTGTTCAATATCCTCGCGTGGCCGCTCGTCCCGGGCGCTAGCGGTTACCTCGACAAGCTGGTGCCCTATCTTTCCACACCCCGCGATTATGCCAATTCCTCCTGGGCGGGATTACGCGCCTATGTGGATTTTGGCCCCGTCCTCTACTGGGTGGTGTGGGTAGTCTTCGCCGCCTTGGTCGGGTGCGCGGTGCTCGGACTGTTGCGGTGGCGACAATCCGAACCGGTATTTTGGGCACTGACGACGAGTGGCACGATTATGGTCGGGATTTTCTTCTTGTCCTCGCTAGGACAGCAATATTATTCAATGTGGCTATTTCCGCTGATATTCACCGTGTTCCTGCCGCGCTCGGTCTTTCACTCAGTGGGCGCATGGGTGGCCGCGTTCCTGTTCTTGGCCCCGGTGACATGGACGTCACACGCGCACCCGGATGCTGGGCGGTGGATGAACACCTTCTCCGGCACAGTGGGATGGAGCCTGCTCATCGTCATCATCTTCTCCTGCGTTGCCGGGTGGTGGCGTGCCACGCAAATAAAGGATTAAACTTAAAGTCATGACTGATTTTAAGCTCATTGCTGATGCCGACTGGCAAAAGCGCCTTAGCCCCGAAGAATATTACGTATTGCGCGAAGCTGGCACGGAGCCGCCGCACGTGGGCGAGTACACGGATACCACCACGGAGGGTGTCTACTCCTGCAAGGCCTGCGGCGAGGAGCTATTCCGTTCCACCGAGAAGTTTGCTTCCCACTGTGGTTGGCCTTCCTTCTTCTCCCCACTAGCCGGTGACAAGATTATCGAGCGAGAAGATAACTCCCTGGGCATGCGCCGCGTCGAGGTTCTGTGTGCCAACTGCGAGTCCCACTTGGGCCACGTTTTTGAAGGCGAAGGCTACGATACCCCGACCGACCTGCGCTACTGCATCAACTCAATTTCCTTGAACCTGGAAGAAAAGCCCGTCGAGGAAAACTAAGATTTCACTACCACGCGCAGTGAGATGAAATGACAGCGCTGGGAGCACTTGTAAAGGGTGCTCCCAGCGCTGTTTTATATCAAGACTTAAGGCAGAACCTTGATGAGTTCCGCGATGTCTTTTACACGGCGTCCGGTGTGGAAAGGAATTTCCTCGCGAACGTGGTGGCGGGCTTCGGTATAGCGCATCTTATACATCAGGTCCACAATGCGGTGCAGTTCGTCGGCCTCAAAGGCTAGCACCCACTCGTAGTCCCCCAGCGCGAATGCCGGCACCGTATTGGCGCGCACGTCCGGGTAGTCGCGTGCCTGCATGCCGTGTTCCATCAGGATGCGGCGACGCTTTTCTTCTTCCATCGTGTACCAGTCATACGAACGCACGAATGGGTAGACGGAAATCCACTCCTTGGGCTCTTCCCCCATGATGAAGGAAGGCAAATGGGATTTATTGAACTCGGCCGGCCGGTGCAAGGAGTTTCCAATCCAGGTCACCTCGCTTACCTGGCCCAAAGTGGTCTCCCGGCGGAAATCGCCAAAGGCCTTTTGGATATCGGAAAATTCCTCGGCGTGCCACCAGATCATGAAGTCTGCGGAATCGCGCATCGCGGTCAGATCGTAGACGCCGCGGACGGTGACCTTATTGTCCTTTTCTAGCTCCGCAAAGAATTCTTGGGCTTGGGAGATGATCTCCTCGCGCTCGGTGCCTAGGCCGCCCGGGATCACCTTGAAAACGGCGTGTTGGGAGTACTGCTGTACCTCGTTGAGTTCCTTGAAATCGAGCTTCGCCATTGCTTTCTCCTTTGCAGAAGCTTATTCGAATATTCGGACATATCCATCATAAGTTGGAGTTACACAGATTGTCATCCCTCCCCCTATGTGCCTCCCACTATCGGCGCGCCTCCGCCAGCTCAACGTAGCGAAACTATAGCTTTAGCAAGGTGAGTAATTCCGAATCGACCACGCCCAGCGCCGGTAAGAATGCCGGAGCCAACTCAGGAGATGGCGCAGCCTTTACCTACCTACGCCGCAACGACGAGGCACAGGAGCCAACGACACCGCCGGCGTTTACTCAGGCGGTAGAGTCCATGCACGCGGCCACTCTTCGCCCAGAGATTAGCCTCGGGTCCATTCGCCCGCCGCAGCGATTAGCGCCCTTTAGCCACGCCATTGGCCTTGAGGTGGGCACGGAAGAGGAGCCGGATATTATCGCCACCGATTCAGATGGCGATGCCTTCGGGCGCCTCATCCTCCTCCATGACCCAGGCGCGGAAGAGGCCTGGGAGGGCGCGATGCGCCTAGTGGCGTATATCCAGGCCGATATGGATGATTCGGTTGCAGGAGATCCACTGCTGCCGGACGTCGCCTGGCAGTGGCTCAATGAAGGCTTAGAAAAAGAGGGTGCAGAGCTTACCAACCTCGGCGGCACCGTCACCTCCACCGCCTCGGTCCGCTTCGGGGAGATCGGCGGTCCCCCGCGCGCTTATCAGATTGAAATGCGCGCATCGTGGACAGCGGAAGGACTAGATTTAGCACCGCACGTGCAGGCCTTTGCACAAGTATTAGCCAACGTCGCGGGCCTGCCGCCTGAAGGCGTTACTGAGCTCGGCCGCTAAGATGGTGGAATTTCGGGAGCGTCCGAAAGAGGGGATTCCGAAGGTCTTATCCACCCCGGCGGAATTTGCCGCTGCCGCCGCGCGGTTGCAGGCAGGCACCGGGGCCTTTGCCATCGATACCGAGCGCGCCTCAGGCTACCGGTACGATAACCGCGCCTTTCTCATCCAGATCCGCCGGCGCGGCGCTGGGACGATGCTTTTTGCCCCAGAAGGCCACCGTGCGGAACTGACCCAGGCGCTGGCTCCGGTGCTCAATGGGCAGCATTGGATCATTCACGCCGCCCCCTCGGATCTCCCCTCTCTTGGGTGGTTGGGGCTTTTTCCCGGCACCCTTTTCGATACGGAATTGGCCGCCCGGTTTGCCGGCTTTCACCGCACCAATTTGGGCGCCATTATCGCGGAGCTTTTCGATGTCCAGTTAGAAAAGGGCCACGGCGACGATGACTGGTCCATCCCGCGGTTGAGTGAAGAAATGCGCGCTTATGCCGCGCTCGATGTCGAGCTCCTGCTGGAACTAGCTACGACGCTGCGCGATATCTTGGCCGAACAAGAAAAGCTGGAGTGGATGGTGGAGGAATGCGCGGCGATCGTCGCCAAGCATGCCCATGACACCGCCCCACAGCCGGGCTCTTGGCACGATATCAAGGGAGTTTCGAGCTTAAAGAATGGGAAGCAGCGCGCCGCGGCGCGGTCTTTGTGGAACCTGCGCGATGATATTAGCCGGCGAACCGATACCGCGCCCGGGCGGGTGCTTCCCAATAAGGTGCTGGTAGAGATTGCCCGGGTTTTGCCCAGCACGCAGCCCCAGCTCACCCGCATCAAGGGGTTTCCGCACCGGCGCAAGGGTGCCGCGCAGCGCTGGTTGCGGGCGGTGCAGCAGTCCCAGAAAATTCCACCGCGGGGGCGCCCGGGTCCGCTCCGTAAGGAAAGAACCGTCCCTTCCAAATCGGTCTGGTCCAGGGAGTATCCAGAACTGTGGGAGGAATATCAGCAAATCCGCGCCGCCGTTGGGGATATCGCCGAAGAGCTCGGGCTACCATCGGAGCTGCTGCTGCGCCCCGCTAGCCTCCGCGCCACCGTGTGGGCGGCCATTGGTGGGAGCGGAACCATCAGCCAACCGGACGACGTACCAGCTTTCCTAGAGCGCGAAGGCGCGCGGCCGTGGCAGGTGAGCCTCGTTGCCCCGGTATTGATTGAGAGCCTATTTTCCCAACCAGATTAAGCGGTGAGGTTTTCTACCCACTCTGTAATCGACGCAGAAATGAGCTCTGGGCTTAGGCCGAACTCTTCCAAAACCTCGCCGCGGGAGCCGTGCTTGGGGAAATACCCAGGAACGCCGAGGCGCCGCACGGGGGTATCCACCTCGGCCGCGCCGAGAGCCTCAGCAATCATGGACCCAATGCCGCCGCGAATGAGTCCATCTTCTACCGTCACCACCAGATCGTGATCTGCCGCCATTGCGATAACGGAACTAGCCACCGGCGCGACCCACCGCGGGTCAATAACCGTGACGTTAAGCCCCTGCTTCTCCAGCTTTTGCGCCGCCTTGATACTGCGCGCGGACATCGCACCGATAGAAACGATGAGGACCTCGGGGGTATCTTCGCCCGCGTCGGCCTCGCCGTAGTAGAGGATATCGACGCCATCGGCAAGCGTATCCACGGCTTCCATATCGGGCAGCAAGTTTCCCTTGGGGAACCGAACAACCGAGGGTCCAGAATCAATGTCCAGCGACTCGTGGAAGAGCTCGCGCAGACGCGCACCATCGCGCGGGGCGGCGATGTGCATACCTGGGACGATGCTCATTAAGGACATATCCCAAATGCCGTTATGGGAGGCGCCATCAGAGCCCGTCACACCGGCGCGGTCGAGCACGATGGTCACCGGCAGCTTGAGCAAGGCGATATCCATGATCACCTGATCCACGGCCCGGTTGAGGAACGTGGAATACACAGCCACCACGGGGTGCATCCCGCCCAAAGCCAAACCGGAGGCAGAGGCCATCGCATGCTGCTCGGCGATGCCCACGTCAAAGAACCGATCCGGGAAGCGTTCCTGGAAGGGAGCCAGCCCCGTAGGACCCGCCATGGCTGCGGTGATTGCAACGATGTCATCGCGCTTTTCCGCCGCCGCGATCAATTCTTCAGAAAATGCGGCCGTCCACCCCGGCTGCTTGGTGCCCTTGGCAACGCCAGTTACCGGATCGATAGCGCCCGTAGAGTGCATCTGGTCCTTCGGCTCATTGACCGCCGGGGCAAACCCGTGGCCTTTTTCCGTGACCACGTGCACGATAATGGGGCCCTCATAATCGCGGGCATAGGAAAGCGCGTGCACCAAACCATCGATGTCATGGCCGTAAATGGGGCCAATATATTTAATCCCCAGCTCAGGGAAAATCTCCGTGGGCAAGACGGTGGACTTGACGCCTTCCTTCATCGCGTGGAGCGCATCGAAGGCGCGCTCACCTACCCACCCCATGGATTTCAAGCGGCGCTTGCCCTGCTCCATGAGCTCGTCGTAGCCATGCTGGGAACGAATGCGCCCCAGGTTTTCGGAAATACCGCCAATCGTGGGCGAATAGCTGCGTCCGTTGTCATTGACCACGATGACCGCATTGCGCTTTTTATCTTCAGAGATATTATTAAGCGCCTCCCAGCACATGCCGCCGGTCAAGGCGCCATCGCCGACGATGCCGATGACGTTGCGGTGGCCTTCCCCGCGAATCTTGAAGGCCTTAGAGAGTCCATCCACCGTCGATAGCGAGGCAGAAGCATGCGAGGATTCCGTCCAGTCGTGCTCGGACTCACCGCGGTCCGTATAACCGGACAGGCCGCCCTTTTGGCGAAGGGTATCGAATTGGGCCGTGCGGCCAGTGAGCATTTTGTGCACATAAGACTGGTGGGAGGTATCGAAGATGATGGGCTCGCGCGGGGAATCAAAGACTCGGTGCAGCGCAATGGTCAATTCCACCACGCCCAAATTGGGCCCCAAGTGCCCACCGGTCACCGATACCTTATCGATGAGGCGCTGGCGAATATCCGCCGCAAGTTCCTCCAACTTATCTGCAGGCAGTGCCTTCAGGTCTTGCGGCGAGTTTATGGTATCCAAGATAGTCATGGAGCGGCCTTCAACTCCTTCTGTGCTTAGTTCTTCCTATCCACCGTACCCGTGGTCCGTATTTTCTTTTATATCGGCTCATTACTTCAGGCGAGGTAATTTCGTGTTAAACGGCACTCTGCGCTGGCTTATCCGCCGCCTTATCTGGGGCAATAAGAGCGATAACCTCAAAGTGATGGGTGCCAGGAAAGGCATTAATTAGCGCCATTTTCTCAGGCTTGTACCCAGCGGTGTGCCACAGGGATAGATCGCGGGCAAAGGTGGCAGGATCGCATCCCACATGAACCACGGCCTGCGGCTTTGCCTCCGCCACGGCGTGGATAACCTGCTCGCCCGCCCCAGTCCGCGGCGGATCGAGCACCACGGCACCAGGTTGGGGCAATTGTGCTGCAACCTGTTCTACCTTGGCGGACTTTACTGCGATATCGATATCGCGCAGCCCCGGCTGCGTAGACGCCGTTGCCGCGGGCGAATAGTCCACGGAAATGACTTTTCCACCGGTGGCATCAGACAATGCGGGCGCGAATAATCCGACCCCGCCGTACAAGTCCCAGGCGGTCTTGTGCTGGTAATCCCGGCCGGCCAGCCACTGCCCCGCCACAGCGCTATAAAGCTCCGGCGCCGCCACATGCGCTTGCCAAAAGGCCGTGGCGGGGAAAGAAAACACGCGGCCATTGACGTATTCGACCACGGTGCCAGAGCCCTCGATAACCTCGCGAATGGTCTCCACGCGCCTGCCCCGCGGGGCCTTGCGCGTTTCCACCACATGCCGGTTACCCGCGCCATCGATAACCGCGACGATTTCAGCCCTCGGGGTAAAATGCCGCGCGCCGTCGCCTACCAAACCATCAACCAAGCCCTCTGCTAGTTGGGTACAACCGACGGAAGTCACCAGCTCATTCGAGCGGTACTTCCGCAATCCGGCGCGGCCTTGCTTGTCGACGCCCAACCGGACCCTCGTCCGCCAGCCCCGTACCGGCGGCAGGTCGTGTTGTTCAATAGCGAGGGACTCGAGCCCTTCTATGCCGCTGCGGCGCAGCTGTTCACGGAGGACGTCCATCTTGATGGCGGGTTCCGCTGCGGGATCCAACTCGGCAAAATCGCAGCACCCGGCGCCTAGCTCTGCGGCGGGACAGCTACTGGGTACGCGCAGCTCACCCGCAGTCACGATGCTGTCGAGCTCGCCCTTGATAAAGGACTTTTTCACCTTACCCGCTGTTGCGCGAACCGTGTCCCCCGGAAAAGCCCGAGGGACAAAGACGACGCGCCCATCCGGGGCGTGGCCGATGCCAAGTCCACCATGGGCCATGCGGTCGATGGTGACTTCCAGGGTGTCTCCGCGAGATAGTGCGGACTCATTCATTTTCTGCCTCGAACTCTTGTGTACTGCGATCTGAACTTGTGACAAGCCCGGCATTTTCTGCCGCTTCTACTGCGGCATCTGCGCGGCGCACCATCCACACGGTTAATGCGGTCACCAACAGTGTCAAGGGCCAGCCCATGACGATCCTGGTAATGCCCAAGGCGGTCGTCTCCCCAGCATCATAAATCGCCCGCTGGATGATAAACCGCGCCAAGAAAATAACGGCCCACCCAGCGGTGGCGATGGAATACGCCCTGCGCGCAAGCTTTACCTTTTGCCAGGCCATATCATCGCCGTTCAAGCCCTTCCAGATAACGCCAACGGCCGGCCACCGGAAGAGAATAGACAGCGCCGCGGCGATAAACAGGGCCAGTGACATCCAAATGCCGTATAAGAAGTAACCTTTGGCATCGCCGGTAAACCAAGCGATGGCGGCGCAAATGGCCACCCCGATAAGGCCAGAGATGGCCGGCTGGATGGTCTGTTTGCGAACGATGCGCCAGATGGCGATCACTACCGCCACACCCAGCGCGGAGATGAGCGCCGGGGTTAGGCCGTAAAGGCTATTAACTGGAATAAGGACGACGATGGGCAAGGTGGCCGCAACCAGGCCGGGAAGGCCTCCCATTTGTTCCAACAGAGTTGGCTCATTATCGCGGTCCTGGTCGTCGCCTAGCTGAGGAGCCTGCGGCTCCGGCAAAGAGTTACTCACGTAGCGTTCTGCTTTACTTACTTATCGGAATCGGGGTTAGACCCCTTGTCTTTGTCATGTGTAGGAGATTCATTCTCCCCCTTGCGTGGCTGCGCGCCCAAATCGCGCAGCTGCTTTTCGGCTTCCGCCTCGGCTGCGGGATCGGGGCCGCCTACCCCGTTTTCCGGGTGCCCTTGGGCCGCCTGCCCCTGGGAATTTGCGCCTGCTTGTTCCTGCTGGCGCTTTTCCATTGCTTGTTTGACCTGCTCCACCAGCTGCTTGGGCATGATGACCGGCAGTGCGTTGCCCGCCAAAATGGGATCCTCACCGCGGTAGACAAAAGTGCGCGATGCTACATCGCGCGCGATCTGCGCCAAATCCTCTTCAAGGCCGGTAGGTGCCGCAAGAGTCAAGCGCAGCATCCACCGCGGGCCTTCGGCGCCAATGACGCGGAGCTGACCGTTGTCATTCTTGCCGACGATTTCCAGCCCCCAAGGGCCTTGCTCCGTGGTGACGGATAGCCCATCGCGGCTCATGCCTTCCTTGATTTCTTCCACGGATTCAGCCCACTGGCCAGGCTTTCGCGGCGCTGCGAAGGCAACGGGAGTAATACGGCCCGCCTTGGTGACAATGTGCAGCATCTTCGGGCCTTGTTCACCCATTTCTACCTGGACCTGGGAGTCCTTGGGCAGCGGAATGCGCATCGAGCCAAGGTCCAAGATGCCGATGGAAGAATCAGAAAAGTCAAAGTCTTCGATATTGACGGAATCGCCATCAAAGGGGCCGGTTTCGCCATTTACGGCGTCGTGGGCAAACTCCGTTGGCACCTGTCCCGAGGCTGCGGCGGCATCGGCAGCCGTATCTTTTACGGATGCAAAGGAACTCGATTCAGCCGAAGCCGATCCTGCGGAATCAGCGGCAGGCTCTTGTGGCTGCGATTGTTGAGGGTTTTCCGGCTCTTCTTTCCGGCCGTCATCGTTTTTCTTTTTGCCAAATGGCCAAATGCCCATTTTGTAATCCTTCCTATACGCCGGTTGATCCGTAGCCGCCGGTACCGCGGACGGTCTCATCCAAGTCTTCTACTTCGCTAAAATCCATTAGTTCTACGCGCTGTACCACGAGTTGAGCGATGCGCATGCCGCGCTCGATCTCGATCGGGGTGTGGGGATCGTGGTTAATCAGGCACACCTTGATCTCCCCGCGGTAGTCAGCATCCACGGTACCCGGCGTATTGACAATGGACAGCCCATGTTTGGCTGCTAAGCCGGACCGCGGATGAATTAATCCCACGGTGCCCAGCGGCAAGGCCATGGCAATACCGGTGCCGACGAGGGCGCGTTCGCCAGGTTGGAGGGTAAGCGCCTCGGCAGCGTAAAGATCGGCGCCGGCGTCACCCCGATGCGCCCGAAATGGCATCGGCAGCTCTTTATCGAGGCGCTTAATTTTGACGTCTCCTACTGGCGTTTGTTCCTGCGGTAGCGAATTCGAATCAGTCACTTAGCCAATCCTACCTGCCCCAGTCGGTTCATTCTGTGCGTGGAGTGGACTAGAATGCCTAGGCGTGTCTGATATTTCTGCTCCTCAACCCGCTGCCCCGAAAGTGTTGTATCGCGAACGCCAATGGGTGCCGTGGTACTTCTGGATTTTTGCAGCGATCGTTGTGGCTTTAACCTCAGCTACGGCAGGTCTCAACCGCTCTGTGTGGTGGACCATCATTCCCGCAGTCCTGCTCGGCGCCATCGCTATCTGGGTGCTCATCACGTGGTCTGGGACCGTTGTTCAAGTAGAACAAGATGAAGATGGAACGCGGTGGCTGCTCGTCAAAGACGCACAGCTACCCAATGAGGTTGTCTCTCGTTCGATTACCGTTCCAAAGTCTGCTCGCCATAACGCGCTGGGCCCGCAATTCGATCCGGCCGCATTCTTGGTCTCTCATGCCTGGATTGACGAGCACGCCATGATGGTCCTCAATGATCCTGAGGATGACACCCCATATTGGCTCATTGCCTCGAAAGATCCAGACCAACTGCTCCGCGCCTTCCTACCGGAGCAACACGCTTAAGCATCTGGGATTCTGTGGGCTCGACCATTCGGAAGGGGTCTCTTAGGACTGCCCTTGGTTTTTCGTTACTACTGCGCCCCTCCGCGGGTTTTGTACTCTCAGTGAAAAGTCGGACTAGCAGGAGAACACAATGGGTTTCGGAGGAGCTTTAGGCAGAACTCAGAAAGATGGGAAACCCTGGATACCTCCGTGGTGGTTTTCCTTCGTGCTACTGCCGCTAATGGTCATCGCTGAATTCTACGTCAGTCAAGTAACCGGTTGGCGGGGAGTGTCCTCCTCCAACGTGGAAGGAGTCTCTTGGAGCGAAGTGAGCTCTGACGGCATCGTCCTTCATGTAGTGGGATACATGGCTTTTTACTTCGTTCTAGTGCTGCCCATCTTCTTGGTTCGTCGATATCTATGGGAGAAGCGACGAAAGCAAGGGAGCACACCGGATGAGAAGAGCAATGACGAGCAGCCTTAGATAGAACAGGATGACTGAGGGGACTTGACCCCAGAAAGTAGACACCCCGAGCGGTTAGGTCCCGCGCACATTGGGTGTCTGCTAAACAAGGAAAACTTCACACCCCCGCCGCGTTTGCCTGTGTAAACTGCGGCGGGGGTGAATCTTTATCTGGGTTGTGCGCAGTAACGACTTGCTAGGCCAATACTGGCTGCTTAGGCACAATCCTTACAGATGGGCATGCCATCTTCTTCGTGCGAATAACGCTTATTGGACTGGACCAAAAAGCAGGAGCCGCAGGTAAATTCGTCTTCTTGGCGGGGAACGACCTGTACGTTGAGTTCCTCGCCGGTGAGGTCAACTGATGGCGGTTGGAATGCTTCGACGATTTCGCCATCGTCATCCATGCCATTGCTTTCGGGTTCAGCTGCTTTCAGTCCCTCTAAAGAGTCAGTTTCAAGTTCGTCTTCTGCACCGCGGCGCGGTGCGTCATAATCGGTGGCCATACTGCACGCCCCTATAAGTCGAGTTGCTTTAGGAATAGTTGTTTATCGATCGCGCATAGTAAAGGACAAACACCGATATGTCATCCTGCTGCTAAAAAATTCTTAGATTCTTCACCCCCGCATCGCTTCCATAGCACCATGTGCTGCTAAAAGTTCCTCAAATGCGGGTGCCAAATTCACCCCCGCGGCCCAGGTTAATTCACCATCAGCGGACCCCTTGTCCAGCCCAGGGTGATGGACTTTAGCTCCTGCCTCGCGAGCGATGAGAGCACCGGCGGCAAAATCCCAAGCGTTAATGCCGTGCTCAAAATAGGCATCTACGCTCCCCTCGGCCACGCGGCACAAATCAAGGGCGGCTGCGCCGATGCGGCGGATATCGCGGACCTGCGGCAGCAACTTAGTCAGCAACTCCGCCTGTTGCTTGCGCCGCTGTGCGCCATAACCAAATCCCGTCGCTACCAAGGAAAGCGCGGGATCATCTTGCACACCGCATCGCAGCGAGGACCGCGTGCCATCCGCAGCGGCAACCGTGGCACCTTCGCCTGCCGCTGCGGAATACACCTGCCCCCGCGCCACATTGACCACAGCGCCTGCTACCAGGCGGCCATCGTATTCCGCACCAATCGAGACCGCGTAGTCCGGAATGCCGTAAAGGAAATTGACCGTGCCGTCGATGGGGTCCACGATCCACCGCACCCCGGTCGTCCCGTCAAAACTCGCGCCTTCCTCACCCAACAGGCCATCGTCAGGGCGGCTTTCCTTAATTGTGCGCGTAATAAACTCCTCGGTGGCGGTATCGACCTCCGTAACGGGATCGACGGCGCTCGACTTAGTCTGAGTATGTGCCGCAATACCGTCGCCAGCCACCAAGTCGGCGCGGCGTGCGCGAATAAGCTCCGCCGCACGCATTGCGGTAGATTCCGCAAAATCTCGCAGCTGCAAAAAATCTATGTCATGATCCATGCTAACCATTGTGCCTTCTTCTACACTTGCGGGCATGACTACTCATACTGGCCACTCTTTTGGCATCGATATCGGCGGCTCCGGCATTAAGGGCGCCGAAGTCGACCTCAATAACGGTGAATTCGTGGGCCCACGGCTAAAGATCCCCACCCCACAGCCGTCCACGCCACATGAGGTAGCTACGGTGGTGGCCCAGATCGTGCGCGAAAAAGAGTGGGACAAGCCCGTCGGCATCACCTTGCCCTCGGTGGTGTCCAATCACACAGTGCACTCCGCTGCCAATATCTCACCTGAGTGGGTCGGTGTGGATACCACTGAGTTGTTTTCGCGTTATCTAGACGTTGACTTTGTGGTCTTAAATGATGCCGATGCCGCAGGCCTTGCGGAAGTCGCGTATGGAAGCGAGTTGGCCAAAACCGGGTCAGTCATCTTTTTGACGCTGGGAACCGGCATCGGCTCAGCCTTCTTCCTCAATGGGCAGCTCTTCCCCAATACAGAGCTTGGCCACCTCACTGTGGGAGCTGACGAGGCCGAGGCAATCGCGTCCTCCGCTGCCAAGGAACGAGAAGGGCTGAAGTACAAGGAGTGGGCGGTTCGGCTCAATCGCGTGCTGCAAGAATACGAGAAATTATTTAACCCCCAGGCTTTCCTCATCGGGGGTGGCATATCTCGCAAATTCCACAAATGGGGACCCCACTTAACTATTGATACCCCCGTTATGCCTGCACAGTTGCAAAATCGTGCGGGTATTGTAGGTGCAGCGATGGCGGTATTAGAAGGCCTAGAGCCATAAAACCGCCGTTGCATTAACCCTATCTACCGGCATTGTGCAAAAATCGCCTATACTGGGCGGTCGATCCAAAATTGCATGGCTCTCGGGCGTGTCTGACCTGCATAAGGCCTACACCCGCTAGCATTCTTAATGCTATTGCCACCCTGTGCGGGTGCGGTGAGCTATTTCCATCAAGTAGTAAGTCGAAAGGGCGTACGTGGCAGCCACTGATTCTTCAGACCAGGCACTCGGCGAAGACGACAAGTCAGTCGAGGCATCTACTCCTGCAAAGAAGACCGCCAAAAAGACGGCAAAGAAAACGGCGAAGAAAACCGCCAAGAAGACAGCTAAAAAGACGGCGAAAAAGACTGCCAAGAAAACGGCTAAGAAGACCGCCAAGAAGTCGGCGAAGAAATCAGCCAAGAAAGCTGTCAACAAGACCGTGCGAGCCTCTGCGGCGGAACCGCAAGACTCCCCTGCAAACTCCGCGGAGAAAGCGCCGTCGGAAGCTGAGGACGCAGAGGATCAACTCGACGCCGTTGAGCAAGACGCCCCTGCGGATGACGTCGACTTCGACCCCACCCACGAGGGCATCGAAGAGGACGAATTCGATGCCCCCACTGACCTCGATGAAGACGATATTCAGGAAGAGTTGGGCGAAGAAGAAGATGAGGACGAAGTAGAAGATACGTCCTCGGTCTGGGATGAAGAAGAATCCGTCGCCCTGCGCCAGGCGCGCAAGGATGCACAGCTGACCGCCTCCGCCGACTCCGTGCGTGCGTACCTCAAGCAGATCGGTAAGGTTGCCCTGCTGAATGCTGAGCAGGAGGTCTCTTTGGCAAAGCGCATCGAGGCCGGCCTGTACGCACAGCACCGCATGGACGAGATGGAAAAGGCTCGCGCGGAGGGCGATAAGGCTGCCAAGCTCTCCCCCATGGAAAAGCGTGACCTGCGCAGCATCGCAAGGGATGGACGCAAGGCTAAGAATCACCTCTTGGAAGCCAACCTTCGCCTTGTGGTCTCCTTGGCCAAACGCTATACCGGCCGCGGCATGGCCTTCTTGGACCTTATCCAAGAGGGCAACTTGGGCCTTATCCGTGCGGTGGAAAAGTTCGACTACACCAAGGGCTATAAGTTCTCTACCTACGCCACGTGGTGGATCCGCCAGGCCATTACCCGCGCCATGGCTGACCAGGCCCGCACCATCCGCATCCCGGTTCACATGGTGGAGGTCATCAACAAGCTGGGCCGCATCCAGCGCGAGCTGCTGCAGGACTTGGGCCGTGAGCCCACCCCGCAGGAGCTGGCGAAGGAAATGGACATCACCGAAGAAAAGGTGATGGAAATTCAGCAGTATGCGCGCGAGCCCATCTCGCTGGACCAGACCATCGGTGATGAGGGAGATTCCCAGTTGGGTGACTTCATCGAGGACTCCGAGGCCGTCATCGCCGTCGATGCCGTGTCCTTCACCTTGCTGCAGGACCAGCTTCAGGACGTGCTGACCACGTTGTCTGAGCGCGAAGCCGGCGTCGTGCGCCTGCGCTTCGGGCTTACCGATGGCATGCCGCGCACTTTAGACGAGATCGGCCAGGTCTATGGCGTTACCCGCGAGCGCATCCGTCAGATCGAGTCCAAGACAATGTCTAAGCTGCGCCACCCCTCTCGTTCGCAGGTATTGCGCGATTACCTCGACTAGATAAGTCGCCCGCCCCGCACAGCATTAAAAGGCCGCACCGCTGTGGTGCGGCCTTTTAATGTGCCTACTACCCTCCTGCGGGTCTGACGCGGCGAAAGAAGCGCGGCGCCAGCCTGCTGGCAGACCAGCCAGCGGCTGACAAGGAATCGCGCTACCACTTACGCAAGTAATTGATGCGCTCGCGCAATTGGTCCGCGCTGCATAGCGCGGTGGGCGGCCCACCGCACGCCTTGCGGACCTCGGTGTGGATGGCACCGTGCGGCCGGCCAGAGCTCTGCGCGGCGATGGAGACCACGGTGTTGAGCTCCTTGCGCAGCGCGCCGAGCTCATCCACCACACCGGTATCCTCCGCGGCATCGGACTCTTGCTGCTTCGCGGCAGGCGCATGACCCATGCCGTAAATCTTGCGGCGGTGGGCCTCTTCTGCCTCGGCGGCCCGGCGCGCCTTCTCCTCGGCCTCGCGGCGGTCCATTTCCTCAGATTGCTTCTTGCGCAGGAGGTCTTTGACCTGGTCAGCGTCGAGGAGCCCGGGGATGCCAAGGAAATCGGCTTCCTCATCAGAGGTCATATCGCCGGTATTAAACTGCGAGCCGTTATAGAGCAGGCCAGAGAATTCGGCTTCGGCGCCTAAAGACTCGTAGGACTTTTCCAGCATGTCCGGTTCGGTCTTTTTCTGGTTTGCCTGCTCGAGTAGCTCGTCGTCCCAGCCTTCTTTCTCCGTCTTTTCTTTGCCCAGAACGTGGTCGCGGGATTTTTCCATGTGCTCGGCAAGGCCGAGCAGCACGGGGACGGAGGGCAGGAATACCGAGGCGGTTTCACCTGGCATGCGGGAGCGCACGAAGCGGCCGATTGCCTGGGCGAAGAATAAGGGGGTCGACGCGGAGGTGGCGTAGACGCCCACCGCGAGGCGGGGCACGTCAACGCCCTCGGACACCATGCGTACGGCAACCATCCATTCATCGGTGGAGTCCGCAAATTCTTGAATGCGGTCCGAGGAGCCTGGGTCATCGGACAAAATGACCGAGACTGGGGTATTGGATAATTGCTTGAGGATTTTCGCGTAGGCGCGGGCGGTGGTGGTATCTGAAGCGAGCACGAGCCCGCCGGCATCCGGCATATTGCGCCGCATCTGCATTAAGCGGGTGTGCGCCGCCTGCAGCACGGCGGGGATCCATTCGCCCTTGGGATCGAGCGCGGTGCGCCAGGCGCGCGCGGTTTGTTCCACGTTCATGATGTCACCTAGGCGCGCGGAGTGCTCTTCCCCGGCGGAGTCCCGCCAGCGAGCCTCGCCGGAGTAGGACAGGAAGACGACGGGGCGCACGACGCCATCGGCAAGCGCATCGCCGTAATCGTAGGTGTGGTCGGCCCGCGAGACCTTGTGGCCTTCCCCATCGTCCTCATAGCGCACAAAGGGGATGGGCGATTCATCGGAGCGAAACGGCGTACCGGTCAGCGCGAGACGGTGGTTGACGTCGTCGTAGGCCTCCTTGACGCCATCGCCCCAGCTTTTGGCGTCACCGGCGTGGTGGATCTCGTCCAAGATCACGAGCGTGCGCCGCGCGGAGGCAACGGCGCGGTGCTTGAAGGGATGCATGCCCACTTGGGCATAGGTCACCACGATGCCATCCATGCTGGGGTTGACCGCAGAGGAGTTCGTGAAGGCAGGATCCAAGGCCAGGCCCACCCGCGCGGCGGCGGCAGACCACTGCGTCTTCAGGTGCTCGGTAGGCACCACGACGATGACGCGCTCTACCGTGCGGTCTTCCATAAGCTCCGTCGCGATGCGCAGAGCAAAGGTGGTTTTACCCGCACCTGGGGTCGCCACCGCCATAAAGTCTTGTGGCTTGGTGGCGAGGAATTTATCGAGGGCTGATTGCTGCCACGCGCGGAGGTTCGTCTTCTTAAACGTCCTCACTTGCGGCGAAGACCCTTAAAAACGCGTTCGCAATCGGGGCATACCGGCGAGCCCGGCTTTGCCTGTTTGGTTACCGGGAAGGTCTCACCGCACAGGGCAACGACGTACTTGCCGTTGACCGCGGAATCGAGGATCTGATCCTTTTTGACGTAGTGGAAGAACTTCGGCGTGTCATTATCCGTCGTCGAAGTGTCTTCACGAATATCTGGCCGTTCAATTGTCTTCGTAGTCGTAGTCACGCACCCCATTTTGCCGCATCAGCATCGAACTTTGCGAGTCATGCGTCTACCCTTGGAGAACATGCACACTCTACGCACTCCAACGTCGGCTCTCCTCTCCCCTGTTGTAGGGTTACGCGCCGCGCTCCAGGGAGGTGCGTAATTTAAGTGTTTGGCAAAAAGGAACGTTTTCTCATCACGGATGCCAAGCTCTCGCCCGCACAAGATCGCAGGCGCCGGGAGCTGTGGTACGGCTTTTTCCAATTCTTGCGCGTGCCGTCCCTGCTCATTGCCGGGGTCTTTTTGTACCTGCATTGGTGGTTGCTCGCGGCGATTATCGTGGGCGTGACCTTTCCTTTGCCGTGGATTGCCGTGGTCATTGGCAATAGCCGCGGTGAGAAGAAGGACAAACGGGATAAGAATGTCTATAAACCCGCGATGAATCGTCAGCTATATTCGCAGTATCAGAACCAACAGATTTCCCGCGGTGGCTCCAAGGCAATCGAATCTCAGCATTCCGTTATTGACCATGACGATACTGCCGCCGATTAGGCGCATAACCCGCATGAATAGCACGACTGGAAAGGATCTTCTCCCAGCATGATGTCCTTTGGCCCCCATTTCGATGCCACCGCGCTGCGCGATCTCGCCCCGGAGCTAGCGGAGGCTTTTTCGCAGGCCGGTTTTACTACCGATGGTTTAGCGGGGCATTTGGGCCCGGAGCTTACGGAGGCCCTCTACCGCGGTGAGCCTGCCGCGGTAGCGCGCGGCACCGCTGGTAATTCCCAGCTGGATACGCTCATCCGCTTCTTCCTGCTGCATGAGCATCTGCCTGCCACGCTGCTTGCCGATGCCCTCGGGGCCCGCCTTGCCACCAAGCTCCTCGACACCGGCGTGGCGCTTTCCGATGATCGCGGCAGCATCTACATTGCCCTCGATATCCGGCCCCATATCATCGTCGGCTCCAACCGCCTCGTCTTTTCCGATGTCGATGCCTCGCTGGTGAGCCACGTCCCCGGCGCGGATCACGTCTTGGGTGTCGGGGCGGCAAGCCTCTCGCTATTGCAATCGACGCCGGTAAGCCCGGTATCAACGGTGCTCGATCTGGGCACCGGCTCGGGCGTGCAGTTGCTGGGTCAGCTCGAGTGCGCGCGCAGCATTACCGCGACGGATGTCCACCGGCGCGCGCTTGATTTGGCCGGCGCCACCGTCGCTGCCGCGGGGGCGAGTACAGAGGTTGAGCTTGTAGAGGGCTCGTGGTTCGAGCCCGTTGCCGGACGCGCCTTTGACCGGATTGTTGCCAACCCACCATTCGTCGTCGGGCTTCCCGAGGTGGGCCATGTCTACCGCGATTCTGGCTTGAACTTGGATGGGGCAAGCGAATTGGTGGTTTCTCAAGCCGTTGACCACCTCGCCCCGGGCGGAACCGCGCATTTGCTCGCCGCCTGGGTGCATACCGGTGGGCAGACCTGGCAGCAGCGCGTGGCCTCGTGGCTGCCGGATAAGGGTGTGGCTGCCTGGATAATTCAGCGGGATGTCGCCGATCCTTCCCTCTACGTATCCACCTGGCTCAAGGATGAATCGCTTGATGTGCGCAGCGATGAGGGCAAGGCGCGCTCAAAGGCCTGGCTGGATCATTTCCACCACCACGATGTCACGGGTATCGGGTTTGGGTTCGTCGCCATCCAAAAAATTGCCGAAGACGCGCCCTCCGATATCTTGGCCGAAGAAATGCCGCAGCACTTTAGTGACCCATTGGGACCCGAGGTAGAGGAATACTTCGCTCGCGTGGCGTGGCTGCGCGACTTGGTTCCTGGTGAGCTGGAGGGAAAGCACTTCCAGGTGCGCCCTCAGGTAGCCAAAGAAGAAGTCAGTGTGGCCGATACCGATAATAAACAAGGATTTAACCGGGCGGTTATCCGCCTGACACGTACCGATGGTCCCCGGTGGAGCCACGAAGTCGATGAACACCTGGCAGCAATCGTAGCTGGCCTATCTCCCCACGGGCTCAACCTTGGAGAGACCGTTGGCCTGTATGCGGTGGCGCACGGCTTCGATGAGGCAGAACTGACCGCGGCCGCTCTTCCCGCCATCATCGATATGGTTCGCCATGGCCTGCTCATCCCGGCCGATCTGCTGCTCGAGGATGACGCTTCCCCGGCTACCCACACTGAATAACACTGAAGAGCACCGAATAGTCAGGAAAGGAAGATACAGGCATGCGCGCAGTTCTAACCCGCGTATCCGAAGCAGCTGTCACCGTCGCGGGCGAGACCGTCGGCACCATCGACTGCCCTGAAACCGGCGGGCTTTTAGCCCTCGTCGGTGTCTCCCGGGAGGATTTAGCCGATTGGAAACCGCGTGCAGAAAAGATGGCCCGCAAGATAGCGGAGCTGCGCATCCTAGACGGTGAAGTATCGGTTGCAGATGCCGGAGCCCCAGTCTTAGTGGTCAGTCAGTTCACGCTGTATGGCCGCACCGCCAAGGGGAGGCGCCCGTCGTGGGCCGATGCGGCTCCAGGAGAAGAGGCCGAGCCGGTCATTGAGTACATCATCGAGCGCCTCCGCGAACGCACTATCGCGGTCGAATCAGGCCAATTCGGGGCTATGATGCGCGTATCGTCCGTCAACGAAGGCCCGTTTACGGTTTTGGTCGAGACCTAATTTCCTCTCACGCATTTTCCCTTCATCCGGCGTTTACCTGCACGAGCGCCCACTCACACCCATGATTATCTATGAGCTAGCTCGCAAAGAGGCCGATATTGTTCAATAATGCATATCGCTGGGCGCCGCGCAAGCTTTTTCAGAGTGATAATTAACCCACCCCAAAATGTAATAAATTATTATCACGTGGCATTACTGCGGGCTTATACTTAACGCGTAACGAAGCGAATGGGCTGGATACAAGCTGAAAGTTTAATTTCAGACCCTTGCCCGCGCACGCTGGTGAGAGAAAATATTTTCTCACTCCAGGGTGACAGGAGCCCTCAAGCTTCGGTCAACCCCATGCAGAGGAGGAAAGAAGATGTCCCACAAGCTCTTGCGCCACGGACAAGTCGAACACCCGGAACACAGTGCGCAAATTCCGGAACAACCACCCGCAGAAGAAAAGCCACCCGCTGACGGCATAGAAACCCCATTTGCGGGCCAAGAAGGCGCCCCAGCGTGGAACAAGGAAGACACCGTATGGATGCTCTCGCTATTCGGCACCGCCATTGGCGCCGGCGTACTCTTCCTGCCTATCAACGCTGGCATCGGCGGCATCATCCCGCTTCTTATCATGTCCGTCGTCGCCTTGCCGATGACCTACTGGGCCCACCGCGGCATGACCCGCTTGGTCCTATCAAGCTCAAAGCCAGACGGCGATCTCACCGATGTCGTGGAGGAACACTTCGGCGTTAAAGCCGGCGTGTTGATGAATATCCTCTACTTCCTCTCCGTCTACCCCATCCTCTTGGTGTACTCGGTAACCATCACCAACACGGTCAATTCCTTTTTGGAACACCAACTAGGTCTCACTCCTCCGGATCGGTGGCTCACCTCGCTGATTCTCGTAGGCGGCCTCATCCTCGTCGTACGCATGGGCAAAAGCGTGGTCGTCCATGTCATGTCCTACTTGGTGTATCCGTTCATCGGCATCCTGGTCCTGCTCTCGCTGTACCTCATCCCCAAGTGGAATACCGCGCTCTTTGATAGCTTCGACCTCGACGTCGCGCGCGAAGCCTCCGGCCACGGCATGGGCATTACCTTGATGCTCTTGGTCCCAGTCATGGTCTTTTCCTTCAACCACTCGCCCATGATTTCTTCCTTCGCCGTTGACCGCCGCCAAACCTACGGCAAGTACGCGGAATACAAGTCCCGCAAGATCTTGCTGCGCGCGGAAATCCTCATGGTCGTCGTCGTGATGTTCTTCGTATTCTCCTGCGCGCTCAGCCTATCGCCTGCTGATATGGCGGAAGCCAAGGAACAAAACATCACCATCTTGTCGTACCTGGCCAACCACTTTGACAACCCCGTCATCCAGTGGATTGCCCCCATCATCGCCATGATTGCCGTAGCCAAGTCCTTCTTGGGCCACTACCTCGGCGCTGCAGAGGGCTTCGAAGGCCTCCTAGTTAAGGGCAGCAAGAACGCCAATAAAGATGATGCAGAATCCAGCCACAAGCTCGACACCATCACGCTCGTCTTCATGCTGGTCACCGCATGGCTCGTTGCCTGGGCGGATCCTTCCATCCTCGGCATGATTGAGACCCTATGCGGCCCAACCATCGCCATCATGCTGTTCCTTATCCCGATGATTGCCATCCACAAGGTCCCAGCACTCGCCCGCTTCAAGGGCAAGGCCTCGAACTACTTCGTCTTCATCATGGGCCTTATTGCCCTCGCCACCATCATCTACTCCATCGTCCAGGCTTTCTAAGCAGCACCCCTTCTCAGGATTTTCCAGGAGAAAACCATGTTCATCAGCATCTTCGATATGTTCAAGATCGGCATCGGCCCCTCAAGCTCACACACCCTTGGGCCAATGAAAGCCGGCAAGGCCTTCGTCGATGAGCTCAAAGAAAAAGGCCTCATGGATAAGGTCACCCGCGTTCAGGCCAACGTCTACGGCTCCCTATCCTTGACCGGTGTGGGCCACTCCACCGATAAAGCCATCCTGTTGGGACTAGCCGGCGAAGAACCAGAAACCGTCGATATCGACGGCATCTCCGCCTTCATGAAAGAGGTCAACCAGAGCGAAACGCTCCTTCTCGGCGGCACGCACACGGTGAGCTTTCCCAAAGACGGCGGCATCTACTTCCACGATGAATACCTCCCCATGCATGAAAACGGCATGTGCCTTATCGCCTTTGCCGGCGAGGAAGACATCTTGCACAAGACCTACTACTCGGTGGGCGGCGGGTTCATCGTCAAGCAAGAAGACTTCGCCATGCGCGGACAAGATACCGTGGACGTCCCATTCGCTTATGCCAGCGCGGAAGAACTACTGGCGCTGTGCGAAACCAATAATATGACACTCCCGGAGCTCGGCAGGGCCAATGAAAAGGCGCTGCACAGCGACGAGGACATCGACGAGCACCTGCGCAAAGTCCGCGATGTCATGTACACCGGCATTAAGCGCGGCTCCACCACCGATGGCCCACTCCCCGGTGCGCTACTCGTACCGCGCCGCGCCGCCTCGCTGAAGCGCAGGCTGGAAGAATCCGATCCGCACGATGGCCTCAACATTTTGAGCTGGGTGAATATGTTTGCCCTGGCCATTTCGGAGGAAAATGCTGCCTGCGGCCGCGTCGTCACCGCACCTACCAACGGCGCATGCGGCGTCGTGCCTGCGGTCCTGGCCTATTTCGATGAATTCGTCGAGCCGGTTACCCCAAGCATGTTCGCGGACTATATCTTCGCCTGCAACCACATCGCCGCGCTCTACAAGATGAACGCCTCCATTTCCGGTGCGGAAGTTGGCTGCCAAGGAGAAATTGGCGTCGCCTGTTCCATGGCCGCGGCCGGGTTGGCCCAACTGATGGGGGCAACACCGGAACAGGTGTGCGTGGCGGCCGAAATCGGCATGGAACACAAATTGGGCCTGACCTGTGACCCGGTCCTCGGCCAGGTGCAAGTCCCCTGCATCGAGCGCAACGCCGTAGCTGCGGTTGACGCCATTACCAGCGCACGCATGGCCCTAGACCGCGAAAGCAAACCATGCGTCAGCCTCGATGAAGTCATCTGGACCATGTACAACACTGGCAAGGACATTAACGCCAAGTACAGGGAAACCTCACAAGGCGGCCTCGCCCTAGCCGTCCACCCGCCCATCCCGGTATGTGGTTAATGCCGGCAACCTAGGCTCCGGAAAGAGCGCCATATAAGGAGGTGAGTACTTGGGCACGGCCGGGTACTCGCCTCCTTTGTGGTTACTTTGTGGTACCTTATCAATAATCTGACAGGAATTATAAGGACATGCTTCAGCTAATGAACCTTTCTAGCAGCCATGCCCCCGAAGAAAACTTCCTCGAGCAGTACATACCACTCGTCGATTTCCTCGGTCAGGCCATGGGCCCTAACACCGAAATCGTGCTCCATGATCTCGATGTACCCGATAAATCCATCATCGCCATTGCCAACGGTCACATTTCCGGCCGCGAACTAGGCGGCCCGGTTACAGACTTTGCGCTCTGGTTCATGAAACAGGGCGACGC
Source organism: Corynebacterium sp. KPL2830 (assembly GCF_040225635.1). Taxonomy (NCBI): domain Bacteria; kingdom Bacillati; phylum Actinomycetota; class Actinomycetes; order Mycobacteriales; family Corynebacteriaceae; genus Corynebacterium; species Corynebacterium sp. KPL2830. The sequence goes on from NZ_JBEHFR010000019.1 coordinate 25,521, forward strand.
CGCTGCCGTTCCTATGATGACCGGGTACCGCGCGGTCAATAGCGAGGGAAAAGTCTGCCGCTCCTCGAGCTATTTCCTGCGCGATGCCACCGGGCATATGCGCGGCATGCTTTGTATCAATGTGGAATTATCCGAGCTTATCCAGATCCGCGATGCCGCTAACGCGTTGATAGGCGGTACCGAGCCGGCCATCGATAAGGCGAAGGCCTTCGGCGGCTACCCCGGCACCACCGCACCGCAGCGCACTCCCGCACCGGAAGCGCCCGCGCAGAAAAAGCCGGAGGCACCCTATAGCGAATCGCTGCGTTCCAACGTTGAGCACCTTTTGGACTCCATGCTGGATTCCGCGATTTCCACGCACTCCACCCCGGTCGAGTCGATGCAGCGCCACGAACGGCTAGAGGTCATCGCTTCCCTCGAGGATGCTGGCTTCTTCCTCCTCAAAGGCGGCATTGCCGCGGCGGCCACCCGGCTCGGAGTATCTGAACCCACGGTCTATCGCTACCTCGTACAGGTCCGCGGCTAAGACTTCCCCGCCACCTGGATGTAGCAGTTTTACTGCATCCACGTGGCGCATGCGCTTGCCGACGCCCCCCAAAAAGGTGGGGCACAGCGGCCTGCACGTCGCCGTTTTAAACATTTCAGGATGCGTGGGAACTAAATGCGTCCTCACACCGTTGTACTTTTTGAAACAGGCGACAATTTCAGGAGGCTGAAAAGATGACGAATCCATCTGCCAACACCGCCAATGGCACTTCGACTTCCACTACTGATGAGGAACAGGAAGTAGACCGCGGGTCTCGCCGCAATCAAACCAATGACAATCCCTCTGCGGACTTGGTACGCGTCTACCTCAACGGAATCGGTAAGACCGACCTGCTCAGCGCCGAGGATGAGGTCGAACTCGCGCAAACCATCGAGGTAGGCCTGTACGCAGAATACAAGCTCAATAATGCAGAGAAGCTAACGCGCGCAGAAAAGCGCGACCTGAAGATCTTGGCCCGCGAAGGCAAGAAGGCCCGCTCCCACTTGCTGGAGGCAAACCTTCGCCTCGTAGTCTCCCTGGCTAAGCGCTACACCGGCCGCGGCATGCCGCTTTTGGACCTCATCCAAGAGGGTAACCTTGGCCTTATCCGCGCCATGGAAAAGTTCGATTACGCCAAGGGCTTTAAGTTCTCCACCTACGCCACGTGGTGGATCCGTCAGGCCATTACCCGCGGCATGGCCGACCAGTCGCGCACCATCCGCCTACCGGTCCACCTGGTGGAACAGGTAAATAAGCTCTCCCGCATCAAGCGTGAGATGTATCAGTCCTTGGGCCGCGAGGCGACCAATGAGGAGCTGTCGGAGGAATCCGGCATTGATGAGAACAAAATCGAGATGCTGCTGCGCCAGTCGCGCGATCCCGTCTCGCTCGACATGCCCGTCGGCACCGATGAGGAAGCCCCATTGGGTGACTTCATCGAGGATGCTGAGGCTACCGATGCTGAGACGGCCGTCGTGGCCTCTATGCGGCACTCCGATATCCGCGGTGTCATTGACACGCTAGAAAAGCGCGAGCAGGACGTCATTCGCCTGCGCTACGGCTTGGATGACGGCGTTCCACGCACCCTTGACCAGATTGGTCGCCGGTTCGGGCTCTCCCGCGAACGCGTACGCCAAATCGAGCGTGAGGTCATGGCCAAGTTGCGCGATGGCAACCGCGCCGACCGCCTCCGCGAGTACGCGCTATAAAACTTTTCGCCTCCTGAACCTTCTTTAATCGCGACCTCGAACGTGCCGCCGAGAATTTTTTCCAGTGTGCTTTCGAGGTCGCGTTCTCTATGCAAGCGGCGAGCTCGAACTCGTCTCCTTAAAATCTCTCCAGCAAACTTAGGGGAACTTAAGCTAGTCTGGATACAAAATGTAAAAAGCGCTGTCTGCTTTGAGCACGGCACGCATTACTGTTTCTCAAAGAAAGGTATGCCCACGTGAGGGACCTCGTTGATACTACTGAGATGTACCTTCGAACCATTTATGAATTGGAAGAAGAAGGCATCACTCCCCTGCGCGCCCGGATTGCGGAACGCCTAGAGCAATCCGGACCTACCGTATCCCAAACCGTTGCCCGCATGGAGCGCGATGGTCTCCTCCACGTCCGTTCGGATCGGAGCTTGGATCTAACGGAAAAGGGACGCGAATTGGCTACGGCGGTCATGCGCAAGCACCGCCTTGCAGAGCGTTTGCTTACTGATGTCCTCGGGCTCGATATCAGCAAGGTCCACGATGAGGCCTGCCGCTGGGAGCACGTGATGAGCGAAGAGGTGGAAAAGCGCATGGTCACGGTCCTCGACGATCCCAGCCGTTCTCCTTTTGGCAATCCGATTCCGGCGCTGGCGGAGCTGGGCTTCCAGGTCCCCGAACCATCAATTGGGACGCGGGCTATCGATCTCCCCGATGGCGAAGAAAAATCCGCCAAGATTATCCAGATCAATGAGATCCTGCAGGTAGATGAGGCTACCTTCCGGGACCTTGCTGAGGCTGGAATCCGGATCGGTACCGAGGTCACCGTGGTCAATAATGGCGGTACGATTTCGCTTACCACTCCCTCGGGAAAGGTCATCACCTTGTCAGATGATCTCGCACACGCCGTGCGCGTGGAGGTCTAGGCCATGAAGCTTTTGGTTACTGGCGGTGCCGGCTATGTCGGCAGCGTGTGCTCCGCAGTCCTCGTTGAGCAAGGCCACGACGTCACCATCATCGATAACTTTTCCACGGGAAACCGGGATGCCGTGCCGCCCGCAGCCCGCGTGGTAGAAGGCGATGTGGCCGACAAGGCTGCAGAAGTACTGGGCGAAGGCGGCTTCGAGGGCGTCCTCCACTTCGCCGCCCGCTCGCTCGTCGGTGAATCCGTGGAAAAGCCGGACGAATATTGGCAGCACAACGTCGTGACCACGCTGCGCTTGCTCAACGCCATGCGCGATAACGATGTCAAAAGCCTCGTCTTTTCTTCTACCGCAGCCACCTACGGCGAACCGGAGCAGGTCCCTATTACTGAGGACATGCCGACCCAGCCCACGAATCCCTATGGCGCTAGCAAATTGGCTATCGACTACATGATTACCTCTTTTGCACAAGCCTTTGGGCTCGCGGCAACGTCCCTGCGCTATTTCAACGTCGCTGGTGCCTACGGCTCCATCGGCGAAAACCGCGAGATTGAAACCCACCTCATCCCCATTGTGCTGCAGGTTGCTCTGGGGCACCGCGATAAGATTTTCATGTTTGGCACGGATTGGGATACCCCGGATGGCACGCCGGTGCGCGACTACATCCATATCCGCGATCTTGCCGATGCCCACGTGCTTGCCCTCCACAGCAATGCCCCCGGCACCCACCGGATCTATAACTTGGGTTCCGGCGAGGGATATTCCGTCAAGCAGGTCATCGAGATGTGCCGGAAAGTCACCGGCCACGAGATTCCGGCGGAGATCGCCCCGCGCCGCGCCGGAGATCCAGCCACGCTGATTGCGTCCTCAGACAAGATCAAGCGGGAGCTGGACTGGAATCCTCAGCGCACCGACTTGGAAACCATCGTGACCGACGCGTGGAATTTCACTCGGCAATTGGGCGACCGGGCGCATTCGGCGCGGCGCTAAAACGCGGGGCTACACAAAGCCATCGGCATCAATCCCCGCTGCCTCCCGCGCCGCGTCGCAACCGCGGCTCAGGCTGGTAATGAGGCGTTCCCCCATTCCGCTGCGATAGGCTTGGGCAATGAGCTGGCTCAAATTGTGACCCGGTGCCTCATCGAGGGCGACGGTAAGCGCTGGGCCGGCATAGAGCCCGAATTTCTGCGCCACCTGGGTCGCTGCAAATAACGCCAGCGCGTTATAACGGATGGTGCCGCCAAAGGTGCGCGCCGTGGCTAGGAGCAAGGTACCGGCCGCGTGCGGGGATTCGACGAGGTCTCGGATGACCAAGTCGCGCATCCACGTCGTCGACATCCACATCGCTCCCACGCAGAGTAATTCTTCGTTGTCTAGGGTCTCTTCCAGCGTCTCTACCTCGCTTAATACATACTGCACATCCGCGATGAGATGTTGGACCACCCGCGTTGGATCCGTTGTGCCGTAGCCGTGGCCGGCGCGCATCTGCCGCGACAATTCCTCAGCGCAGCGCTGCATGGACCCGATTTCTTCGTGCCCGAAGTAAGGGTTGTGCGGGGCGAATTGTTGGACGAGCTCGTCGCGGGAAAGCTCCGGCAAGGTGCCGTTTTCTACGCAGGCGCGCATAGAGGAACTGGTGGAAATAGCGGGAATGGTCCCTTCGGTCCAAGCGTGCATAGGGCCCTTGCCGTTCCCAGTGCTAAAGCCAAAGACGAGGTCGTAGGCGGTGGACGTTGCAATTTCTTCTACCAACCAGCAGGCATCGATTCCGGTGCCCTCGTCATCTTCGAAGTGGTAGAGCGACTCGATCATCTCCCAGAGCTCTACTTCCTCGCGCTGGGAAATGATAAAGCCTAGGACTACTTCCGGGTTGCCGCAGTGAAAGGCGCTCATGATTTCTGGCAGGGCGGCGGGGACATCGGACAAGTCTATGCGCGCGACTGGCCCCATGGTGCGGCCCGCTGGGGTTGGTTCGATGGAGATAAGGACGATGGACTCTGCTGGGAAGAATCCGAGGATTCCTGGAATATTGGCAAGGATATCGCCGGGTGTACGGATGGGCTGTTGTGGTGTTGTGATCTTCATGGCTTCTAGCTTCGAGGCCTGCGGCAAGTGCCGAAAGCCCAGCGCGGGCAGAGGGCCAAAATCTGTGGATAAGGTGGGTTGAAAGGGGCATCGGCAAGCAGTTATGCACAGGCCCATCGCACCGACCCTAGCGCCGGTTGCCTCGTTAGGGCATAATGGGTTATTTAACTACTCCGCGAACACTGAAGTAAGTGCGTGTGGGAATAGTGCGGTCCTGGCGGTCGTTGATCTAGATTAAGAGACCAAGGAGGTAACACATCATGCACGAAGAAGAGCGCAGCATGTACGAATTGGAGTACCCCGCTCCGGTGGTCAAGGACAATTCCGGTGAAGGAAAAGGCCCCACCATGATTGTTGCCATGCACGGCTATGCCGATGCGGGCCAGGCTATTGAGTCGAGCGCCGATCACCTCAAGGCGGCGCTGGAAAACCGCCAGCTAGCCTCCTTTAACTCTGATGAGCTCATCGATTACCGCTCGCGTCGCCCCGCCGTCACCATCGATAATGACCGGGCACTCGAGGTAGAACCCATGGATTTGGGCTTGAAGGTGCTCCGGGATAATTCCGGCAAGTCCTTCCTCCTTCTGTCTGGCCCCGAGCCGGATATGCGCTGGGAAGCATTTACCACGGCGGTGGTCAAGCTGGTGGAGAAATTTGATATTGAAGATACCATCATGCTCTACGCAGCGCCGATGCCCGTACCGCACACCCGCCCCACCGTGGTCACCGCACACGGTACTTCCTCCCGCCTGACAGACAGCATGGTCAAGATGGATTCGACCATGATGGTTCCGGGCGCCGCGGCGCTCTACATAGAAAAGGCCCTAGCGGATAAGGGTCGCACGGTAGCGGGCTATACCGCGCACGTGCCGCACTACCTGGCAGCCTCCCCCTACCCGCAGGCGACGCTGGAGCTCCTCGATTCCGTGGCTAAGGCCGCCCAACTCAATATCCCGCTGGGCAGCATCGAGGCGGATATTTCCCGCGTCGAGGGTCAACTGGATGAGCAGGTCAATGGCTCCGAAGAGATTGAGGGAGTGGTCCAGCAATTGGAGCAGCAGTACGATGCCTTCATGGAACGCTACCGCCAGGAGCACCCGCAAGCCATCATGCCGGGCGAAGAAGCCGTGCCCAGCGCTGAGGAAATCAGCGAGGAGTTCGAGGCATTCCTCGCCTCGCTCGATGAAGATGATAGCGAGGAGATTATCCACACGGATATTGATGACCGCGAAGACTCTGCCGACGATGACGATGACAGAGACTTAGGCGACGATATCTAACGAACCCGCCCCCATCGCCGCTAAGGTGGTGGGGGTGAACTTATCTCAACAGCTGCCAGATTTAACGGAAGTCCCCGAGTCCCTCATTGATGAGGCCATTTGGGATACTTTTAACTCGTGGACCACCAGCAAGGGAATCAATCTATATCCCGCGCAGGAGGAGGCCTCGCTCGGCATCTTGGCCGGAGATAATGTCATCCTCGCGACCCCTACGGGTTCGGGCAAGTCCATGGTGGCCAACGCCGCCCACTTCATCGCCCTCGCGCGCGGGCAGCGGAGTTTTTATACCGCACCCATTAAGGCGCTGGTAAGCGAGAAGTTCTTTGCGCTGTGTGAAATTTTTGGCGCAGAGAACGTAGGCATGATGACTGGCGATGCCACCGTAAACGGCAACGCCCCCATCATCGCCGCCACCGCCGAGATCGTTGCGAATATCGCGCTTCGCGATGGCGCCGAAGCCAACATCGACCAGGTGGTCATGGACGAATTCCACTACTACTCCGATCCAGATCGCGGCTGGGCCTGGCAGGTGCCGCTCTTGGAGCTACCCAAGGCGCAATTCCTCTTAATGTCCGCCACGCTCGGTGATACCGACTGGCTGCAGGAGGACCTCACCCGCCGCACGGGGCGCGAGACTAATCTGGTAGCCGGCTCCACTCGCCCGGTGCCGCTGGATTTTTCCTATGTTTTCAGCGCGGTGCACGAAACCATCGAAGAACTGCTCGCCGATAATAAGGCACCCATTTATGTCGTGCACTTTTCCCAGCGCGAGGCGGCCGAGCGGGCCCAAGCCCTGACCTCGCTGTCTAGCATCATTGGCAAAGAGGAAAAGGAAAGCATCGCTGAAGAAATCGGCGGGTTCCGCTTTACCACTGCCTTTGGCAAAGACCTCTCAAAGTTGCTTCGCAAGGGCATTGGCATCCACCATGCGGGAATGCTGCCCAAGTACCGGCGACTTGTGGAGCGCCTTGCACAACGCGGCCTCCTCAAGGTTATTTGCGGCACCGATACCTTGGGCGTGGGCATCAACGTGCCCATCCGCACCGTGTTGATGACCGGCCTGGCCAAGTTTGATGGGCAACGCCAGCGCATCTTGAAATCCCGCGAATTCCACCAGATTGCGGGGCGCGCTGGGCGTGCGGGCTATGACACGGAAGGCACCGTCGTCGTCGAGGCCCCCGAGCACGAGATTGAAAATGCCAAGGCCCGCAGGCGCATTGGCGATGACCCGAAGCGGCTGAAAAAACTCAAGAAGAAATCCGCACGCGAGGGCGAGGTCTCCTGGTCCGAGAAGACCTTTGCGCGGTTGACGGAAGCAGAACCGGAGCAATTGACCTCGCAATTCCGGGTCTCGAATTCGATGCTGCTCAATGTCTTAGCCCGCCACGGCGATGGTTATGCGCATATGCGCCACCTCTTGCGCGATAATCACGATCCCCGCAGCAAGCAGAACAAGGATATCCTCACCGCCCTCGACCTCTTCCGCGGATTGCTAGATTCCGGTGTGGTCCAAAAATCCACCAAGGGGCTGGATATCTACGGCCGCCCCTACCACCTCGTGCGGGAATTGCCGCGCGACTTTGCTCTGAACCAGCCCCTCGGCCCCTTTGCCTTGGCCGCGCTCTCCTTGTTAGATCCGGAGGCGGAGAGCTATCACCTTGATGTGATCTCGGTCTTTGAGGCGATCCTCGATGATCCCCGGCAGGTACTGCAAGCCCAGCAGAAGAAGCGGCGCGGGGAAGAAATTGCCGCCCTCAAGGCGGACGGGGTGGACTACACCGACCGCATGAATATCGTGGAAGATATTACCTGGCCCAAGCCTCTAGAGGAGCTACTCGAGCAGGCCTACGATACCTTCGCGGAGACCAATGCGTGGGTAAAGGAATTCGAGCTGCGGCCGAAATCCGTGGTGCGCGACATGGTGGAAAATGCCATGACCTTCTCGGACTTGGTGGCCACTTACGGCTTAGCCCGCTCTGAGGGCGTTATCCTCCGCTACCTTACCGATGCCTGGCGCACCCTTAAGCAGTCCATCCCCGATGAATATACGACGCCCCAAATTGAAGACATCATTGTCTGGTTGGGCGAGCTCATCCGCCAGGTGGATTCCTCGCTTGTCGATGAATGGGCGCAGATGGCCGGCGAAGACTCCCCCATTGATCAAGATACGCTCGACCGCGAGCTGGCCTTCGGCGTCGAAGATCCTACTGCCCTCACTGCTAACCGTCGCGCCTTTGGCATCATGGTGCGCAATTACATGTTCCGCCTCGCGCAGCTTTTCGCATTGGAGGAAGAAGACCGCCTGGCCGAGGTATTGGATTATCTGGACGAGGTCCCCGATTTTGGCGCCGTCTTGGATGACTACTTTGACGAATACGACGATATTGATACCGGCCCTGAGGCGCGCGGACCAGAGTACTTCCGGTTGGAAGAATCAAGCTCCCGCAGCTGGCCCGTGCGGCAAATTATCAAGGACCCAGCAGGCGATCGCGCCTATCAATTCGTCGCCACGGTCGATCTGGATGCCTCCGATGAAGCCGGTGAAGTCCGCTTGTCGGAGTTGCGCGTCGAGTATTAGGCACGCGCGAGTTGGGTAAAACGATAAAAGCCACCCCCTGCGCTGCAACCGGCATCCTATGGGAAACCGGGAGCAGCGCGCGGGGGTGGCTTATTCTAAAGGCTGATTAAGCAGCGCTTTTAGCGCGCAGCCTCAATCTGGACGGCCTGTGCGACTGCCTGAATGACAGAAGCAACCTTGATAGCCTCCCAGACCTGCTCCTTGGTCGCGCCAGTATCGTTGAGCTTCTGGGTATGTGCGCCCAAGCAGTGCTCGCAACCGTTGATGGCGGAAACTGCGATATTCCACAGCTCGAAGTTAGCGTCCTCCACGCCAGGCTTGGAGATGAAGTTCATCCGCAGGCCGAACTTAACCTGTGCGTAGTCATCGCCCAACCAACCCTTGGCTCGGTAGGCTACGTTGTTCATTGCCATGACGGTGGCAGCGCCGTAAGCGGCGTTGATAGCTTCCTCAGAGAGGTGCTCTTGTGCCTCTTCCGCGATTTCAGAAATCACGGTGTCATTGCGGGTAGCTGCCGCCGAAGCCAACAGGGTGCCCCACAGCTGCTCTTCATTAAGTTCAGTCGTGCGGGTCAGCGCGCCGAGATTGAGCTTCTGGTCCTTGGCGTACTCGGGTAGCGATGACTTCAAGTTCTCGATAGACACGGTCTTTCTCCTTCTAAATCTTTTCTCAGTAATTTAAATTGCAGGGCAAGTGCATGCCCCGCCAGAAAGCGGGGAAAGCACCTACTGATAACTAAGGCTTAAAGCTGGGACTGAACAACGTCCATCTTGTCGATGTTCTTGGTTGGGTCGTTCTTCTCCCAGTTGCAGGCGCAGACCTCTTCGGACTGCAGTGCGTCGAGGACGCGCAGAACCTCGTCAACGTTGCGGCCCACAGCATCCGGGGTAACGGAGACGAACTGAATAACTCCATCTGGGTCGATGATGAAGGTTGCGCGGTCAGCAACGCCGTCAGCGTTTTCTACGCCCAGTGCGCGGATCAGGTCGTGGCGCACGTCGGAGAACATCGGGAAAGGAACTTCCTTCAGGTCCGGGTGGGTTGCGCGCCAGTTGAAGTGAGCGAACTCGTTATCGGTGGAGCCGCCCAGCACCTGGGTATCGCGGTCTTGGAACTCTTCGTCCAACTTGCCAAAGGCAGCGATCTCGGTCGGGCAAACGAAGGTGAAGTCCTTGGGGTAGAAGAAGACGACCTTCCACTTGCCCTCGTACTTGTCTAAGGAAACCTGCTCGAAGTAGTCCTCTGGCTGGCTAGCGTTAACGTCGTGCAGGTCGCCGCCGGTCAGGGCGGTGAGGTCGAATTCTGGGAACTTTTCGCCAACGGTCATGATAGGCATGTTCTTCAACTCCTTCTTAAAAGGGTAATCTTTTTCAAGTTTCCGACAGTCCCGTACCGAGGACCACGGGCCGGACCCTCTCCGGCCCAACACCAAAGACAATACCATTAATTTCGGTCACGTCAATAGCTAATCCTATAGATAAATGTTAGAGTGATAGGCATGCATAATAAAGAGTATCGACCAACACTTGCCCAGCTGCGCACGTTTGTCACCGTGGCGGAAAACAAGCACTTCGGCACCGCTGCCGCCAAGCTGGAGATCTCTCAGCCTTCCCTCTCCCAGGGGCTGGTGGCGCTCGAGCAGGGGCTCGGCGTGCAACTCATCGAGCGCTCCACCCGCAAGGTCATCGTGACCTCGGCCGGCGAAACCCTACTGCCCTATGCCAAATCCACCCTCGAGGCCGCCGATACCTTCCTCGCACATGCCCGCGGCGCCCACGGCACCCTGTCCGGCCCGCTGACCATTGGCGTCATCCCAACCATCGCCCCGTATATCCTCCCGGACTTGCTGGCGAAGATTACGGAGACCTACCCGGAGCTTGAGCCGCGCTTTGTGGAGGAGCAAACCCAGCACCTCATCGCGCGCCTGCGCAACGGCAACCTCGATTTAGCCGTCCTCGCCTTGCCTTCAGAGGCCACGGGCATGGTCGACAGCCCGCTGTACACCGAGGACTTCGCCATCGTCAGCCCGCCCGATCACCCCATCGCCGGGCGTACGGACGTCCAGGTTGCGGAGTTGCGGGACTTGGATTTGCTGCTGCTTGACGATGGCCACTGTCTCCGCGACCAAGTCGTCGATCTCTGCCGGCACGCCCACGTCAACCCGGCAGAGGCAACGAATTCCGTCACGCGCGCCTCATCACTGACCACCATTATGCAGTTGGTCATGGGCGGGCTCGGCTGCACCCTTATCCCCAAGTCCGCTTTGGCCACCGAATGCCACGGCAAGAACCTCGGCATAGCCTACTTTGACCCCGATGTCACCGCTGAGCGCGAAATCGGCCTCGTCTTCCGCTCCTCTGCCGCACGCAGTGAAGAGTTCCGCGAATTCGGCACCCTGATTACCGCTGCTTATGAAAATGCCCTCGCCCGCTCGCTGGAGGGCTAAAATCGCCACGCACGTTTAAGGCCACCGGAGCAATGCCTCGGTGGCCTTAAATAAGGGTAAAGCGCTTACGCAGCTTGGCTGGTCGCGCGGCCTGCGCACTGTCGGAACAAATAAGCCGTAGCCAGTAAGGTAACCGGTACGGCGACAATCAAGCCAACCAGGAGCAGGATGCCGCCGGCAATCACAATCAGCGCGTTGAGCACCGTCAGCAGCAAGAGCTGGCCGTAGTTTCCCTTACCGGCCTTAAATCCGTTCTTGATGGCTTGGCCAATCCCGTCACCGTCGGCAGCAAACCACTGCATCAGCATATAAAGCGGTTGGATGAATAGGCTGATGAGAGACACTACAGCTAAGACTCCGAAAAAGCTCGCTATGGCCTCTAACGCCTCTTCCTCGGTGGCGTCGGCGCCCGCGTCTGGGCCGAGGAAAATCGAGCCCCCAACGAAGATGAACATGACTACCGAGGTAATAATGCCGATGATGATCATAATCACCAGCGGCTGCCACCACCGCACGTCTTTGCCCACATAGCTCCATCCAGTGCGCGGATCATCAATCTGGAAGAGCGCCAGTCGCATCGCCAACAAGCTAACGACGACCGTGATGATGTAGGACACGATTTGCACAATGGATCCCGCACCGGAGGCATCCGCACCCTCTGAAGGAGCAACGGCCATACTCACGCCGGAGATAGCTACGACAATGACGCCAACGAGCAAGGCACCAAGGATCCATAGTTTCCAGTTCTTAAATACCGTGCGAAAGGCCCAAGAAATCGAATCAATGGCCGAGGGCTTTCCGGTAAAACCGCCAGGATTTACGGTATTGTCCTGTGCTTGGTAGCCCGCATATCCTTGGTTGCCGGAGCTTTCGTAGCTGCCACTCTCGTGGCTGCCGCCGTAGGAAGGCAGGCTTCCGTAGCTCGGCTGGTCTTCTGGGTGGTCAGTCGGTTCATAGCGCGGAAAATCGTCATTTCCACCGGATTTATCGCCGTTCATCAGCGGTGCCTTCCTTCTACATTCGGGTTGGGCGCAACGAAAAAGTATCTTTTAGACAAGTGTTTTCACAATAGCAACTTTTTCCACTCCACGTAACCGGGGTAAGCTCATAGACTAGCCATGACACAGCATGAAACAACGACGTCGCAGGCCCCTAGCCGCGATGAACTTTTTGCCGCATTAGACAACGTCACCATCGCCGAGGCCCGCAGCTTCCGCCGCCGCCTGTCGAAGGCACGCGCCCCCAAGGCCCTGCGCGAAATCGGCCAGGATATCCAGGCTGCCACAGATCGCCTGGCGCTTGTCGATGCCGCCGTCCCCCAACTCACCTACCCCGATTCCCTGCCGGTCAGCGCCCGCAAGGACGATATCGCCGCCGCAATTGAAGAAAACCAGGTCATCATCATCGCCGGCGAAACCGGTTCTGGTAAGACCACGCAGATCCCCAAGATCTGCCTCGACATCGGACGGGGCCGCCGCGGCCTTATCGGCCATACGCAACCGCGCCGCATCGCCGCGCGGACCGTCGCCGAGCGCATCGCCTCCGAGCTGGACCAAGATATCGGGGAATCGGTAGGCTACGCCATCCGCTTCGATGACCAGGTCTCTGATACCACCGCCGTAAAACTCATGACGGACGGCATCCTGCTAGCGGAAATGCAGCGCGATCGCTTCCTTAATAAATACGACACCATCATTATCGATGAGGCACACGAGCGTTCGCTGAATATCGACTTCCTCTTGGGGTATCTCAAACGGTTGCTTCCCAAGCGGCCCGATCTCAAGGTGATCATCACCTCCGCAACCATCGATCCGGAAAGCTTTGCCGAGCACTTCGCCCAACCCGATGGCACCCCCGCGCCCATCATTGAAGTCTCCGGGCGCACGTACCCGGTAGAAATCCGCTACCGCCCCCTCGAATTCGAGGCCGGTGGAAAGCTGGTGGATCAAGACCCGCTCGATGGCTTAACCGAAGCCATCGAGGAGCTCATGGCAGAAGGCGACGGCGATATCCTCTGCTTTTTCCCAGGCGAGCGCGATATCCGCGATGCCATGGAAGCCATCGAGGCCAAAAAATGGAAAAACGTCGAAGTCGCTCCTCTCTTCGGGCGCCTATCCAACCAGGAACAGCACCGCGTATTTAGCAATCACCGCGGGCGGCGCATCGTTTTGGCCACAAATATCGCCGAAACCTCGCTGACCGTACCCGGAATCCGCTACGTCGTGGATACCGGCACCGCGCGCATCTCGCGCTATTCCACGCGCACCAAGGTGCAACGCCTGCCCATCGAGCCCATTTCTCAGGCCTCTGCCAACCAGCGCTCCGGTAGGTGCGGCCGCGTCGCCGATGGCATCGCCATCCGCCTCTACAGTGAGCAGGACTTCCAAAGCCGCCCGGAATTTACTGATCCGGAAATCCTGCGCACCAACCTGGCCAGCGTCATTTTGCAGATGGTCTCGCTCAAGCTCGGCGAAATCGAGCAATTCCCCTTCCTCCAGCCACCCGAGTTCAAGGCCATTCGCGATGGCCTCAACCTCCTCCACGAGCTCGGGGCGCTCCAGGATAAGCACGAGAAGCCTAAGCTAACAGAAACCGGCCGCAACTTGGCCCGCATCCCACTCGATCCACGCATGGCGCGCATGCTTATCGAGGCCCATACCAACGGCTGCCTCCACGATGTCATCGTCATCGTTGCCGCCATGACCATCCAAGATGTGCGCGAACGTCCGCTGGACTACCAAGCGCAAGCCGATCAGGCGCACGCGCGCTTTAAGGACAAGACCTCTGACTTTTTGTCCATGCTGAAGTTGTGGGATTACATCAAGCAGACCCGCAATGAGCAATCGGGCAATAAATTCCGCAAGCGCATGAAGCAGGAGTTCCTCCACTATATGCGCATCCGCGAGTGGTTCGACTTGGTCCGCCAACTCAAGGACGTCTCCAAGCAGCTGGGGTGGGATTACCAAGAAGGCACCGAACGCCGCTCCGACGATATTCATATCGCGCTGCTTTCTGGCCTGCTATCCAATATCGGCGCCCGCGACGGCAATTCCAAGGAGTTCCACGGCGCGCGCAATACCCGCTTCCTCGTCTTTCCAGGCTCCGCCTTGGCCAAAAAGCCGCCCGAATTCCTCATGGCGGCTGAGCTCGTCGAAACCTCTCGGCTCTGGGCCCGCGACGTTGCCGCCATCGATCCGGCGTGGGTGGAAAAGCTCGGCGCGGACCTGCTCAAGCACAACTATTCCGATCCCACGTGGTCCCGCAAGCGCGCGGCCGCCATCGCGCACCAAAAATCCACGCTCTACGGAGTGCCAATCGTTGCGGATCGCACCGTGCCCTACCACCGCGTGGATCCCGTCGCTGCGCGCGATATGTTCATCCGCAACGCCCTTATTGCCGGCGAGTGGAACGTGCACCACGACTTCCTCAAGGCAAATGCGCAGGCCCTTGATGAGGCCGCAGAATACGAGGAAAAGGCCCGCCGCCGCGGTCTCATCGTGGATGAGGATACCCTCTTTGATTTCTATGACCAGCGCATTCCAGACAAGGTCACCACGGGCCGGCATTTCGATTCTTGGTGGAAGAAAAAGCGCCGCCAGGAACCCGATCTGCTGAATTTCGATCCAGCCACGCTTGTCGATGACTCCCACGACGTCACCGAAGTCTCCTTTCCCGATCACTGGCGCAAGGGCTCCATCGATTACGAGCTGACTTATAAATTCGAACCCGGCGATCCCCTCGATGGCGTCACCGTCATGGTTCCCGTTCCCATGCTTGCCGGTCTCAATACCGAGGGCTTCGATTGGCTCGTCCCCGGCCTGCGGTTCGAGCTCGTCAACGAGCTTATTCGTTCCCTTCCCAAGGCTCTGCGGCGCACCGTCGTGCCCGCGCCGGAATTTGCCGAGCGCGCCGTGGAACGCCTCATCCCCTTCGAAGGCCCCCTTACCCAGCAACTTGCCGATGTCCTGCGCGAGCTCGGCGGCCACGGCATCAACGCCTCCGATTTCCAACCGGACAAGCTGCCGGAACATTTGCGGATGAATTACGCGGCCATCGACAAGCGTGGCACCATCATCGATTCCGATAGGAACCTTGCCGCCCTGCGCGAACGCCAGGCTGGCCACATTAAATCGTCCGTATCGCGGGTAAGCCGGACAGCCGAATCCACCGCGGTCAGCGAATGGACCGACGATACCCTCGGCACCGTTGACGAGACCGTCACCACCACCGTCGATGGCCACGAGGTCACCGCTTACCCAGCGCTGGTGGCCACCAAGGATGGCGTGGAGCTTAAGGTTCATCCCACCAAGGCGGCTGCCGATGCCGCCATGGTCACCACCACCCTCACGCTTTTGATGCGCGAGATTTCCGTCTCGACCGCGCAAATGGTCAAGGGGCTTCCCTTGCAGCAGCGCGTCGCCGTGGATTCTTATCCGCATGGCGGGGCCGACGGGCTGGTCAATGACGCCCGCGTCGCAGCAATCCGCGACCTCATGCTCGAAGCCGGCGGCCCCGTGCGCTCGCCAGAAGCGTTTTCCGAGCTCAAGGATACCGTGAAGCCGCAGGTTCCCGGCCGCGTGCGGCAATCAATCGTCTCGATCGCGCCTGGCTTGGCTGAGTACTCCAACCTCCGTGCCGAGCTTTCCCAGTGGGACGGTCCCGCCATCGACGATATGGAAAAGCAACTTAATTTCCTTCTTCCGCCGAATGCCATCACCGTGCACGGAGCCACGCACCTGCGCCACCTTCCCCGCTATATCCAGGCAATGCGCATCCGCCTGGAGGACATGTCGCTCGATCCGGATCGCGATGCCGACCGTCAGGCCGAAGTCGATAATGCCAAGGCCTATCTTGCAAACCGGCTACGAAATCTCCCTGCGGGCCGCGAAAAGACGCGCGAAGTCAAGGACATTCATTGGATGATCGAGGAACTGCGGGTCTCCCTATTTGCCCAGCGCCTCGGCACGGCGCACGCAGTGTCCCTGCGGAGAATCCAAAAGGCAGTGGATAAGCTGCGCTGACGTTCCTATCACCGCATTCCCGGCACTCGCCGGGAGCTCCGCTCCCACCATCGCTGGCTGGTTGGCCGGCCAAACCCCACCAGCTAGCCAAAGCTGCTGCCCAGCCACATCTGCTGCCCAAGCACTGCTTGCGCCCAAGCACCACTGTCGGCAAGAAGCCGCTGCCAGTCACCAACAAGGAAATCTGTTCTCTCAGCCGCCAGTGACGTCAGAATTAGGCGGCCTCACCAAAATCATGGGCCCAAAACCCCAGTTAAAGCTGCTTCGAGCCTGCCCTAAACCCCCGCAGTTTAAAGGCCCCCGCGATCGCGTCGCCGCATCAGTCGAATCTCCGATTCAAAGTCATCCGCGCTCTCGAAAGATTTATATACCGAGGCGAAGCGCAGATATGCGACCTCGTCTAGGTCACGCAATGGCTCAAGGATCGCTAACCCGATTTCGTTGGCATTAACCTGTGAAGACCCATGCCCCCGCACGGTTTCCTCAACTTCTTGCGCCAACTTTTTAAGGGCGTCATCGCTAACATCTCGGCCTTGGCAAGCGCGCCTGACACCCCGAATGAGTTTATCCCGGCTAAATGGTTCTGCAAGGCCATTTCTCTTAACGACCAGCAGTACAGCTTTTTCCACAGTGGTAAAACGCCCTTTACACGAAGCACACTCGCGACGCCGCCGTATCGATGCGCCTGCATCTACCACGCGAGAGTCGATAACGCGGGATTGTTCGTTATGGCAAAACGGGCAGTACACACTAGTCCTTTCGCTAATTTAGCTTCTCGGCTTAGTTTACTCCCGAGGCCAAGCCAAGAATCGGACGCCGCTACTCCAGACTCGTGCTGCCCGCATGCCTGCCTCCTTAAGCGAGCAAGGTCACCCCTGCCCTAGGAGGCAAGCTGATGGCAGATAAGACGCCCAACCTAGAGCCTTCCCAGCGCCCGCTTAAGTACTAGATGCATTACTTAACGATCGCTGCTTCTACTTGCTGTACCGAAGTACCAGGTTCAGTCGGTGCCTCAGCGCTCGTGCCCATCAATCCACCGACGACCGTGCCAAAAAATACCGCAGCGCCGAACACAGCACCAAGCAGGTAGTTTTTGCGTGAACTCTGTGTATCGTCTTTTTCAATCGCGTTGTTTGCCACATTAAGCAGCGAATATTCGTCAATCCACATATTCGAATCCTCTTTAGGATTCGTTCGATATTCAGAATCTAGCGTCCTAATTTTTTCTATTCCAGAGCGGGGATGCTGCGCACCCCACCTACGATCATCGATATCCCAGATGGCGGCTGAAGGTACGATCTGTGGACGTGCCGAGTGCTGTTTAACCATGTTATTGCGAGAGTTAAGTAGTTGAGACATTTTTTCCTTTCGACGACCGCAATAAGTCTAAAGCGGCCCCTTGACACGACAGGAGCACAATGTCGCTCCTGTGTTCGAGATTGATTCTATGTTCGATTTATAGCACCCTTTCGAAACCCTGTCCAGTTTTCGGCGCAAATCTCGAACGCCTGTACTTTTCGTGCTACAAATGGGTTATGGCACGCAGCTGCCACCCAGTCCCTTTTCAAGCTACGACCGCAGAATCTCAGACCCCTAGCTAGGAGCCGCACATGGGCCGCAAAAAAGCAAGCAATGCAAAGAACGATTACGCTTCCCTTTCCGAAAGGCAACGCCGCATCCTTAACGTCATCAGCGATGCGGTGATGCTACGCGGATACCCACCCAGCATCCGCGAAATCGGCGATGCCGCAGGCCTGCAATCCACTTCGTCCGTGGCCTATCAGCTCAAGCAGCTTGAAGAAAAGGGTTTCTTGCGCCGCGATCCTAATAAGCCACGCGCGGTCGATGTGCGTCACCTCAATACTGACGACGGCGAAAAGAAACCGGGGCGTAAATCTAAAGAGGCCACCGATACCTCTGCCCGCAGCGCTGAAGAGTCCGCTGCCGTAGCTTATATTCCCGTCGTGGGACGCATTGCTGCCGGTGCACCGATCACCGCAGAGGAAAATATCGACACGTATTTCCCCATGCCAGACGAGGTCGTCGGCGGAGGCGAGCTTTATATGTTGCAGGTTGTGGGCGATTCCATGCAGGATGCCGGCATCCTCAACGGCGACTGGGTCATCATCCGGTCACAGTCAGTGGCTGAGGAAGGCGAGTTTGTCGCCGCGCTTCTCGATGGCTCCGAGGCCACCGTCAAGGAATTCCACCGCGACTCCTCTGGCGTTTGGCTCCTTCCGCACAACGATGCCTATCCGCCCATCAACGGCGATGATGCAGAGATTATGGGAAAGGTGGTATCCGTGTTCCGCAAGCTCTAGGCCTCGGCAAGCTACTTTAACCAAGCCGCACGCGAGTTTTCGCCTGCAGTTCTTGTCGCCGCCTGCACTCTGCGCCCGCTTTCTTGAAACCCGCTCTTTGCACGTCGTACGCTGCCCTGTTCCCTTGCTTGGGGAGCAGGGCCGTTCGAGTTTTAACGCATTCCACGCCTTTCTGCCTCGCAAGCGCGCCCCAAAAAGCCAACTTAAGCGCGCGGGGCCTATTGATAAAGCACCCCCAAAATAACGGATCCGTAAGTAAAGCGCTAACAGGGCCGACTTTCATCTAGGGGAATTAGAACTTACTGACCAGCAATTTTTGTTCAAACCAGACAACGGAACAAATCTGGATTTTTGTTTTCGTCCGATTACCGCCGAATTTTGACACAATGGAGGGAGAAACCCCACATGATTTAGCTTTCACCGCGCGCGTGCATTCGCAAATAGAGTTCACGCTCGGCCGAAGGCGAGGAGCAAGGAGGATCCGTGTACGCAGAGGAGCGACGCCGCCAAATCGCGTCCCAAACTGCTGTCGAGGGTCGCGTCAACGTCACCGATTTATCAGAGCGTTTCGACGTGACTGCCGAAACCATCCGCCGCGACTTGGCCGTACTGGATCGAGAGGGCGTTGTCCACCGCGTTCACGGTGGCGCCGTTGCTTCGCAAGCGTTCCAGACCGCGGAGCTCACGCTTGATACCCGCCAGCGTTCTGCATCGGGGGCCAAGGCCGCCATCGCGCACGCCGCGCTCGATTTCCTTCCCCCTGGCGGCGGCAGCATCTTCCTGGACGCCGGCACCACGATTAATACCTTTGCCGAGCTCATTAGCCAGCAATACCCGCAGGCGCAGTTCAATATCGTCTCCAATAGCCTGCCCATCGCGCTGTCGCTAGCCAATAGCGGTGTTCCCGATGTCCAGCTCCTCGGCGGCACCGTACGCGCTATCACCCAGGCCGTCGTCGGCGATACCGCCCTGCGCACCATGGCGCTCATGCGTGCCGATGTCGCCTTCATCGGCACCAATGCCCTGACCCTCGATCACGGCTTGTCGACGGCCGATTCCCAAGAAGCAGCCATCAAATCCGCCTTCGTCACAAATGCCCACAAGGTCGTGGTCATGTGTGATTCCAGCAAATTGGGAAACGACTACTTGGTGAGCTTCGCCTCCATTGCCGATATCGATGTCGTCATCACCGATTCCGGCGCACCGGAATCCTTCGTCGATGCCCTGCGCGAGCGAGAAATCGATGTCGTGCTCGCCAGCGAATAGCTCCATTACGCGCACGACTTCGCCCTCCCTACCCCGGTGCCATTTCCAACCGAGGTAGGGAGGGCGAAACCTTATGCCGCTAGTTGAACTTTTCTATCTGCTCCATCGCTGCGACACGGGCGGCGGAGGGGCCTTCGGAGTTGAGGGCGGCATCGGCAAGCTGTTGGCACTGGTCAAAGGTCAGCTCGGCCAATTGGGCACCAACGCCGGCGACTGCGGTCGACGCCGCCGACAAGGAGTTGACGCCAAGGCCGGTCAATACGCAGGCCAATAGCGGATCGGCCGCGGCCTCACCACACACGCCAACCGGTACGTTGTATTCGTGTCCGGCGATGCAGGTGTGCTGGATAAGCCGCAGCACGGCCGGCTGCCACGGGTCAGTGAGGTACGCCAGCTGCGGCGACAGGCGGTCAGCGGCCATCGTGTACTGGGTGAGGTCATTGGTGCCGATAGACACGAAGTCTAAATGCGGCATGATCTTATCTGCCATTAGCGCGGCTGCGGGCACCTCAATCATCGCGCCCGCGGTCAGGCCGCGCTCCCGGCACAGCTCCGCAAACCACTGGGCTTCCTTCGACGTCGCCACCATCGGTGCCATGACCCAAGTCTCGGCATCGCCGCCGCGGGACTCCGCGGCCTGGGCGATGGCGTCCAGCTGGCGGGTTAACAGGGACTCGTTATCGCGGGCAATGCGCAGACCGCGCACACCCAACGCCGGGTTCTCTTCCGAGGACAACGTGGCATAAGAAATCGGCTTATCGGAACCAGCGTCCAAGGTGCGCACCACGACCTTAAAATTAGGGTAGGCGTTAAAGACCTTCTTGTAAATTTTTGCCTGCTCGTCAACGGAAGGCTCCTCGCTCGCGGACAGGAACGACAACTCCGTGCGGTAGAGGCCAATGCCCTCTGCCTGCGAGTCGGAGGCAATGCGGGCGGCGTTGCCATCGGCCACGTTGGCCAACAGCTGCACGCGGTGGCCGTCCTTGGTTTGCGCCGGCCCAGTCCATTCGGCCACGCGGGCGGCGCGCTCGCGGTATTCCGCGACCGCCTTGGTGGATTCTTCCTCGTCCGCACCCAGCGTCACGGTTCCGAGCGCACCGTCGACGAAGACCAGAGTGCCGCTTTCGATCTCCCGCAGCTTATTTCCCACGGCGACGATACACGGAATATCGAGCTGGCGGGCGATGATCGCGGTGTGGCTAGTAGGCCCGCCCAGCTCGGTGACGAGCGCGCGAATATGCGCGGTATCCAGGGTGGCGGTATCGGCAGGCGCGAGGTCATCGGCAAAAAGCACCGCTTGGCCCTCCACCATGGGCAAACCAGGCTCCTGCTCGCCGCGCAGCTGGGCGATGACACGGTCGCGCACGTCCTTCAGATCGGTGGTGCGCTCGGCCATGACGCCGCCTGCCGCTTCAAACATGGTGACGAACTTATCCGTGGCTCCCACCGTGGCGAACTCGGCATTCTTGCCCGAGCGAATGTTCTTGCGCACGGCCTTGTGCCACCCGCGGTCCTTGACCATGCCGGCGGTGGCCGTCAGCACTTCCGAGGCTTGGCCCTCGGCGGCTGCGGCGCGGTTTTCCAAGCGGCCAGCGACGACATCGACTGCCTCGAGGAAGCGATCGTATTCGGCTTCGCTGCTGGCCTCTTGGTCAATACTTCCTTCAGTAGGCAGCTCCGGGCGGGGGCGCACCCATACGGCTTCTGCATAGGCAACTCCAGCGACAACGCCGGTTCCTTTAACAGTGGACTGAAGCGTATTTTCCATGGCGATACTTCCTTCGAAGATAGCGGCTTATTTATTTCCAGATCATCACAAATCCAACAGAAATGCAATGTATGCCACACGGTTTCTATTGACTTTCCAACACAATCGGGCAAGAATAAACATTAACGGCGGGCTTAAGCGCGAATTCCAACCGGACCGGACTGCGTGTGGCCCCCAATATACGCACTCTGCGAAAGGGATAAGTTCTCGATGATCCTCACGCTCACCCCAAACCCAAGCATTGACGCCACCCTGGCGCTCAATCAGCCACTGACCTCAGGCGATGTCCACCGAGCCGCCAGTGTTACCCAGGTTGCCGGCGGCAAAGGCGTCAACGTCGCCCACGCCGTGCACCTCGCCGGGGAAAAAACCCTCGCCCTCTTCCCTGCCCGCGCGGCCGATCCCTTCATCAACCTCATCCAGGAGGTCCACCTCCCCTACGCCCACGTGGACATGGACGGTGGCGTCCGCGTCAATACCACCATCACCGAGCCAGATGGCACGACCACCAAGGTCAACGGCCCTGGCCCGCTGCTTTCCGATGCCACCCAAAACCACCTCATTTCCACGCTTACCCACCATGCCCAATCCGCCGATTGGGTAGCCCTTGCCGGATCGCTGCCCAAGGGTGTTGACGCCGGCTGGTATACCGACCTCATCAAGGAGATCCGCACTGCCGCCCCGCAGGCGCGCATCGCCGTCGATACCTCTGATGCTCCGATGAAGGCCATCGCCAAGCAGCTCGCTTCCGCCGCCCCGGATCTCATTAAACCCAACGGTTTCGAACTGGGGCAGCTGACCGGCCAGGATGGCCTCGCCCTCGAGCGCGCCGCTGCGGCCGGGGACTATAGCCTAGTCGTGGAGGCTGCAAGGGATGTCGTGGGGCGCGGCATCAAGGAAGTGCTCGTCACCCTCGGCGGCGCCGGCGCCGTGCTGGTGACCGCAGACGGCGCGTGGGCTGCGACCCCACCTCCCGCCACGGTGAAATCCACCGTTGGCGCGGGTGATGCCGCATTGGCCGGATACCTACTGGGGCACACGCAGGGGAAAGGGCCAGCAAATTCCCTCGCGCTCTCGGTGGCTTATGGCACCGCTGCGGCCGCAAAACCCGGCACCCAATTCCCCAGTCCCGAAGAACTCGATACCGCCCATACCTCCATCTCCGCTCTATAGCTAAAGGAGCCTTCCATCATGGCATCCGATCTCATCACCACAGAACTCGTCGCGCTTGACGCTGACTTTGGCGATAGCGTCGATTCCGTTATCACCAACCTCGCCACTTTGGTGCACGATACCGGGCGCGCAACCGAGGTCGCAGGCCTCGCCCAGCCCGCCATCGACCGCGAGGCCAAGGCCGGCACCGGCGTGCCAGGTGGCGTGGCCATCCCCCACTGCCGTTCCGAGGCCGTCACCGAGCCGGCCCTAGCTTTCGCCCGACTTTCCCGCGGCGTGGATTTTTCCGGCCCCGACGGCGATGCCCAGTTGGTCTTCCTCATCGCCGCCCCCGCCGGCGGTGGCAAGGCCCACCTGCAGATTCTTTCCAAGCTCGCCCGCGCCCTCGTCCGCAAGGACTTTTTAGAGGCCCTGCGCACCGCGTCGACGAAGGAAGAAATCGTCAAGGAAATCCTAGCCGTCGTCAACGCGGAAAAGCCGAAGAAGAAAAAGCAGGACACCGCGGAGGCTGCAGCTGGGGCTGCGGAAGGGGCATCGGCAAGCGCGGGTGCTTCGGCGCAAGCTACCCGCATCGTTGCCATCACGGCCTGCCCAACCGGCATCGCGCACACTTACATGGCTGCCGATGCCCTCACCCAAACTGCCGGCGAGCGCGACGACGTCGATCTCACCGTCGAAACCCAGGGCTCGTCCAATAATGAATCGGTCTCGCAGTCCACCATCGACGC
>NZ_JBEHFR010000020.1:0-47728 GCF_040225635.1 Corynebacterium sp. KPL2830
AACATAGCCCGCCCACTCGGGTGGACAGGCTATGAATCTTCGGTGCCCTGGGGTGGAACTGCTAACAACGTAATGGGTAATCGTTTATCTATAGCAAAATGCCAGTTAAATGCGGGTTTATAGGATGAATTAATTGCGCGTAGTTGGCAGTGATGTGCGCTGCGGTAGACCCTCCGGGGTGTGTTGCGTCTGGGAAGTTGGGTGAAATTGTGTGTGGCTGGCGGGAAAGTGGGGCTGCAGGATTGGCTAGTCCTATGACGGCATTTATAAGGTACAGGACATGTAAAGTGTTGATACAGCAACCTCCCAGACTCGCGTTGTAGAAAAAGAGAGTCGTTAAAAACATGGGCCGTGGTGGAGACCGCTGCGTCCCATCACATCGTGAAGGAGAGTGCTAGGTGAGTACATCATCGCGCATCGTTGGGCTGGATTTGGCTCGTTCGCTTGCCATTATTGGCATGATTATTTTGCACATGGCCTCGTTGGTATGGAGCACCAAGGTCATATTGTCGGGCCTTCCGGCCGCCCTATTTGCCATTGTCGCCGGCGTGACGATGATGCTCATTGGCAAGAACTACTCCGTACAGACGCTGCTGCGCCTGATTTCCCGTGGCGCCATCATTACGCTTATCGGACTGGCACTGCTTCCGGTCGGCGGGCAGATTCAGGTCGTGCTCGTTGCCATGGGTATCACCATGATGGTGGTCTCCTGGGTACCGCCGCTGAACGTGTGGTGGAAGCTGGCCCTGTTCTTCGTCGCCGCCATCGCCTCAACCGTGCACTACGCGCCGTTTACCCTGCCGCAGGTCTATCCGCTGCTGGCATGGATCGCGTATTTCATCGCCGGCATGCTGCTCTTTGAGGTCTACATCCGCCCAGGTAGCTTCCGCACGGCGTTGCAATGGATTGTTACTGCGGTCAGCGCGGTGATTGCCGCGGTTGGCACCTACTTCCGCTTCGAGCCGGATATTCCCAGCTGGCTGCGCTTTACCGGCCACACCGGTGTCGCGGGCGAAATCCTGCTCTCCGTTGCAGTGGCTGCCGTGGTGCTGCACCTGTGCCTGCTCATCGGCAGCGCGGTACCCAAGCTCGTCTACCCCTTGGCCGCAATGGGCACGATGTCCCTGACCGTGTATGTCTTGCACGTGCTCTCCGCTTATTACTGGCAAAGCCACATCTCACTGCACAACACCGCGTGGGCGTGGGCATTTATTGGCCTGTTCCTCGTGCTTGCCACCATCTGGCGGAAATTCCTGGGCCAAGGCCCGCTTGAAAAGGCCGTCTCCACCGCCGTTAAACTCGCCGTTCCTGCTGGAAAGAAGGACTAACATGTCGCGTAAATTTGCTACCGCTTTGACCACCGCTGGCATCATCGGGATGTTGGCGGCCCCCGCCAGCGCCCTTGAGCACGGCGAACCCGCCCCCGATAACGCCGAGTCCCAGACCGTCGCCGCGCTCAAAATGGGTCGGATAGGCAACTTCGGCGACTGCACCGGCACGCTGGTGGATAAGCAGTGGGTGCTTACCGCCCGCCACTGCCTGGAGTCCGTCAATAACGAAGGCACCCAGGCCCGCCTGGGAGGCAAGGTCTATGACGCGGATTCGTGGGC
Organism: Corynebacterium sp. KPL2830; assembly: GCF_040225635.1. Taxonomy (NCBI): domain Bacteria; kingdom Bacillati; phylum Actinomycetota; class Actinomycetes; order Mycobacteriales; family Corynebacteriaceae; genus Corynebacterium; species Corynebacterium sp. KPL2830. Next base: position 1,611 of record NZ_JBEHFR010000020.1, read on the forward strand.
GCTATCCCCGCTTTCCGATGCCGGATTGCTCCACCTCACCGAGCCCGTTACCGATATCAAGCCGGCCAAGATCTCCACCGATATTCCAGAGACCGGCGACCTTGGCACCTTATATGGCTGGAGCAGCAGCTCCTCCATGGCGCGCAAGGGCCAGCTGCCGATGGCAGAGATGAAGGTCTCCGAAATCCTGGGCGGCGGGCCAAGCGATGACTCCGCACAGAAGCCAGGCGCCGACAAGGAAGCCCCAGAAGGCTACGAGTCCGTGCCCGCTGAGGAAGCCATGCCCGGCCTCAAGATGCCAAGCGGCTCCAAGCCGGATGCAGACATGAAGGTCCCTGAAGGCTACGAATCCGTGCCCGCCGAAGAGGCCATGCCCGGCCTTAAAATGCCGGGATCTGGTTCGGGATCGGATAAGCCCAAGCTGGTCTCGCCGGGTGCCACCAAGCCGGGAGCCGAGCAGCCGCAGGTTGTCAAGCCAGACGGCAACGGTGGGGAAGTAATGCAGCCTGGCCAAGGCGGCATGCCCCCGATGATCAGCAGCCCGATCCTCGATGTCCACTCCACCGGTAATGCCGGCATGCAGGGTGGCGATTCCGGCGGACCGTTCTTTGTTAACGGAAAGCTTGCGGGCCTCGCTACCGCGGGTACCTCCAATGCGGACCCGGATCTGCCCTCCCCAAGCGCGGCTATCACCACGCTCGCAGGCACCAAGGACTGGGTAGACGGCGTGATCAGCGGCAAGGATAAGGACGCCATCTTGACCGCAGAGACCACGCCTACTCCGCAGGCAACGCCGCAAACCAGCGGTGACCGCCCGTGGATCTACTTCACGGTAGCGGCCATTGGCCTAATCGGTGCCGCAGCGGCCGCGCGCACCTTCGCTAACGGTGCTGGCAACGGTGCCGCCCGCACGTCGCGCCGCTAAAAAATCTCGATGCGCCCACCCAAGGACTCGGTTTGGCGGAGCTGCGCCACCCACTTCGGGCCGCCGGGGTGCAGGCGCAACACCGGCCGGGAGGAAATCTTGACCGGGGAGACCGATTCCTTGCGCGCACCCGACCTGGCCTCGATGCGGGTGCGGGCGCGGTAGCCGGCATCGGCAAGCTCAGCGATGGAAGGCTCGGGGGCGGCGAGCTTCTCCCGGGCATCGTGAAGCAGCTCCAGCGCCTCATCCAGGGCCTCCACCAGGGCCGGGGCATTGGTCTCGCACATCTGCCGCACGAGATCCGGGCGGGTGCTTGCCACCCGGGTCGCATCCTTGAAGGAACCGGCGGCCAGGGACTGCGCCAAAATGCCGCCATTATCGCCCACCGTGGCGAGGGTCTCCGCAAAAATATGCGGCAAGTGGGAAATGCGGGCGACCGCGGCATCGTGGTTGGCCACGCGGATGGGCACGGCCTCTGCATGCACCATCTGGGTCATGCGCACGACGTCCGTAAAAGTCTCAATCCATTTCTTAGGAATCTTTTCCCCGCGCGCCTCATACTCGGCAGCGTAATCGTAGGTAATGCCCCACGCGGCGCGGCGGAAAAGCCCCGTCTGGGAGTGATCCCACCCAGATTTCGAGGTACCCGCCATGGGGTGCCCGCCCACGTAGTGATCCTCCATGCCGCGGTCACAAACCTGCTGGCGCACGGGAGTCTTTACGGAGACCACGTCCGTGATGCCGCAGCTAGGGGCGTGTTCCTGAATGGCATCCAAGACGCTGCCCACCGCGGTCATGGGAACGGCGATCACAATGAGCGCCTCTTCAATCTCGGCGCGGTTAAGCACCGCCGGCAAGTCATCATTGACGTCAAAGCCCTGCTTGACTGCGGTGCGGGCGGCGGACGTCGAGTGGTTGTATCCAAATACGTCGTGGTTATAGCCCGCGAGATCGCGCAGCAAGGAACCACCAATGAGGCCGAGGCCGATAATGCAGATGGGGCGTTGAACATCTTGAGAACTCACGGTGACAATTGTGGCACAACACGACTAATCTCACGAGGTATGAGCAACGAAAATTACTCTTTCGCGGTTACCGTCGCCCGCAACGAGGGACAATGGGTCGTGCGCAGCTTCGATGATGACTTTGAGGATCCGCAAACCTCCATCACCGCAGTGCGCTCCCTGCGCTCCGAAGGCGCAGCTTTCGCCCTTCTCTGCGTCGAAGACGCCTACTTCATTGCCGTGCGGCCCGTGCCCGGTGGGGTGAAAATGCTAATTTCAGACGCCACCTACGGCGTTGACGATGACTTTGCCGCGGACTTCATGGAGCTCAATGACTACGAGATTCCAGACGTGGACCCGGAAGAGGCTGACCCCTACGGTGAGGGCGATTTCGATATCTTCGCTGACCTGGGCCTATCCGAGGACCAGGTGGGCTACATCATCGACGATGAGGACGATTGGCCCTCCGACATGCTCCTGCGCATCGCCGGCGACCTGGGCTTTGGGGATGAGCTAGAAGACGTCATTGATAACGCCTAAGCCCCTGCAGCGCGCGCAGGAACGGATGCGGCGCGCCCTCGCGGTGGCGCGCCAGACCCCCGCCGGGGATGTGCCGGTTGGGGCGGTGCTTTATGATGCCGCCGGCCGCGAGCTCGCCACCGGCGTCAACCGCCGCGAGCAATTGCGCGATCCCACCGCCCACGCCGAGGTCGAGGCGATCCGCCAGGCGGTGCGCATCCATGGCGATGGCTGGCGCTTGACCGGCTGCGAGCTCGTGGTTACCTTGGAGCCCTGCGCCATGTGCGCCGGCGCCCTGCAAGCCGCGCGGATAAGCTCGCTGGTATTTGGCGCCTTTGAGCCAAAGACGGGTGCGTGCGGCTCGCTTATCGATGTCCTGCGTGCCCCCACCGCACCCTTCACCCCACAGGTCCGCGGTGGCGTCCTCGAAGAAGACTGCGTGGCGTTGCTAGAAAAATTCTTCACCACATTGCGCGAAAAGTGAGTATAGTTGCTGTCACACTGTAAGCGACTCATTTAAGGAGAGAGATAATGGGCGATTTGGAAAACAAGAAGGACGACCTCGCAGGCAAGGCAAAGGAAGCTGTCGGCGAGGCAACCGGTAACGAAGACGTAGCCAACGAAGGCAAGGCCGACCAGGTCGTTTCCGACGCTAAGGACAAGCTGTCCGATGCTGCTGACAACATCAAGGACAAGGCCAACGACATCATCGGTGGCCTGAAGAAGGACTAATTTTATAGTCCCTCCATAGCGAAATCGCTGCGCTGGCTTAATGCTGACGCGGCGATTTTGTTGCATCGGGGGTCCTCCCGTAATCTGGAACGCGGTGGCGTGTCCGAGCGGCCGAAGGTGATCGCCTCGAAAGCGATTGTTGGGTAACCCCCAACCGCGGGTTCAAATCCCGCCGCCACCGCGCAAGGCCCCGACCTGTTAATGCAGGTCGGGGCCTATTTTAGTTTTTCTCCGCCAGGGAGATATGGGGTGTTGGGGTAGCTAAAGCGTCCTGCTTTGCGCGTGCAGCCCGCGCGCGGCGGCGCTGCAGGGTGGGGAGGAACCACGTTGCGATGGCCGCGATGACAGCAATAATGCCCGCGCTCCACGCGAGGTATTTCACGGGGGTAAACCACCACGCCAGGGCCGCGATTATTGCGATGACGATCCATACGGCGGGCACGAGGAGGCTGGGTTGTTCGGCCCACGGTTCCCGGGGGAATCGGCTACGGGCCTCTGCGCGGATGCGGCGTGGCGTTTTACGGGCAAGTGCCAAGGAACAGGCAACCACAGAGGCCAAGCCGATACCGGCGATGAGCAGGTTGCCGCTTACGCCGCCGAACATAAATACGCCGACGGAAAGAGCTAAGGATAAGCGTTCACCAATCGTGAGTGGGAAGTTCTGCGTGGGATCCACATCTGGATAGATGCTGGTGAAGATGTCTTTGCGGGGGTCGTTTTGCATTCTTTGCTTCTTATAGGGGTGGTTTATTGACAATCGGAAGAAGTTAGGTCAGGATACACTTACTTCACTAAGGCAAGCTTAGCCTATATGATTTTTAGGCACGAAAACAAGGTTCTTAATATGATTGGAAAACTGTGTAAGTCGGCGTTCGGCATCATCGTCGCTGCTTTTCTCGTCGCGGCATTCGCCCCACTTCTGTCATCTGCCCCAGTTGCCCACGGAGATGAATCCTGCACATGGAAATGGGGCATCAAGCAGTCATTCCGCAGCTACGTCAAAGGCAATATCGCCCACGGTGGATGGGGCGCCAACGGCATTGGATTTACAGGCGACGAACAGGGCGATGGTGCGTTCGTCTTTACCCCAGGAAAGCCCGATGCGTCTGGTGGAAACGTCACGATACCGTTCAACGGAACGCTGAACTTTACCGGCCACGATGGGGTCCTGGACATGACGATGTCGGACTTCAAGGTCAAGGCCTCTGGTAAACAGGCGCAGATTTCCGTGGACTACGTCTCCTATGAGATGAACCGCCAAGACCTCAGCCGCGGTAAAAAGATCCAAGGCAATGATGAGGTAATCGCCACCATTGATCTGGCCAACCCCGTCGAAGATGGTGCCGGGAAGGTTGATTTGTCTGGATCTACCGCTCTGACCTCCGGCGGGGCCAAGCTATTTACCGGCTTCTACCAGCCGGGCGAAGCCTTAGATCCGTCCTCTGGCAGCATTGCGCTTGATGGCTCGTGCGCCGGATCTGGTTCCGGATCTGGCTCCGGTTCCGGTTCCGGTGAGAACCGCCCATTGACGTCTATTACGGGTTCCTTCACGGGCTTTAACAAGGAAGCCATGGACATCCTGTCTGAAACCAATGACACGATGAACGGGATTACTACGTTCATGGGCAATACCCAGGCGTTCCTGGATGAGTTGGAGTCTTTCAACAATCGGGGTGGATCGAACTCGAATTCGGGTGGTTCCACTTCGGGTACGTCGAACTCCACTGGAGGAAACTCAGCTTCTACTAACTCTGCAGCGGGAAATCCATCACCGAGCAACTTTGGTTCGGGCGGAGGCGGCGGTGCCTCAGGAACTGGCAAAGCAGCGGGATCTGGTCCTGCGCACTCTGGATCTGCGAACTCCGGTGCCCCTAGCTCAGGTAGTTCGGGCGAGGAAGGATCTGGCGGGGACGATGCCGTCTGTGAGGCCACTGGTGTAACTCAAGCCACCGCTCAGTGGGGGTTAAAGAAATCCTTCCAGTCCTATATCACCGGATCCATTGCTCAGGGCCGATGGGATCTCTCTGGTGTTGGCTATGACAATGGGCGCTTCCAATTCACTGGTAACTCCGGTGCCGTAAAAGATGGCGCGGGCTCCGTGCAATATGGCGGAAGCATGCAGTTCACCGGGCACCACGGCAAGTTGGACCTCAACATCGCCAACCTGGAAATCACCTTTAACGGCAATTCTGGCGAGCTCATCGCTGACGTGCGCTCTTCCAATATGGAAGGCAAAAAGAAAGACTTTGGACGCACTGTTATTGGCACCTTGAACTTCAATTCCCTCGACGTTGGCACGGACGCAGTGTCCGGTGAAGCTGCGGTATCGCTTTCTGAAGCCGGTTCCCAGGCACTCGCTGAGTTCTATGAACCAGGCACCCAGTTGGATCCGTTGAGCTTCCACGCCACCTTGGGCGGAAGCGCTGATTGCGGCGCCGTATCCGGTGGCGGCGGCTCTAGCTCCGGTTCTGGATCCGGCGGATCCGGCGGATCTGGCGCAGGCGGAAATGGAAAGGGAACCCCTGGTTCCAAAGGCGGCGCGCATGCCGCAGCCGGGGACCCAGTGCTAGCCGGTGACTCGGGGCAGGGATACGAGGACGGATCGAACAAATTCAAGGTCAAATCCGCGACGTCTCCCGGCGGGAGCCTAGAAAACCCGACCACCTATCTACTGCTCTTCATCGTCGGATTGATCATCGCCGGTGGCTCCACCAGCCGGCTTGTCATGAACAACTCTTAGAAAGATTGCCGTGAAACTCGTTCTTCGTTTCCTCGTACCATTCCTGTGCGTCTTCAGCCTTACCGCGTGCGGTGTGCAGGGAAGCTATACCGATCAGCTGCCGGATCCCGCCGATCTCTCGGACCCCAGGTCCTTTGAAGGCGTCAGTGACGTCAAGGACTTTGACGATATCGAGCCGGTTACTGATAAGGCAGAGCCGGCGCTTCCGGTGGAGCTTACCGATGCCGATGGTAATGACGTCACCGTCACCGATGCCTCCCGCATCCTGGCTTTGGATATCTATGGCACCTATACCAAGACCCTTAGCGGCTTGGGGCTTGCGGATAATATCGTCGGCCGCACAGTTTCTTCTACCGAACCTAACCTGGCGGATCTCCCGGTGGTGACCGAAGGCGGCCACAACATCAACGTGGAGGCGGTGCTGGAGCTCCAGCCGACGCTCGTCATTGTGGATCATTCCATTGGCCCGCGCGATGCCATCGATCAAATCCGCGCGGCGGGTGTCACCACCGTGGTGATGGAACCTGAGCGCACCATCGATTCTGTGGGCGAGGACATCACCGCGCTTGGCGATGCCCTCGGCTTGCCCGACGAAGCACGCGAGCTGGCGGATCGTTCCACCAAAGAAATCGACGAGGCAAAGGAAGCCATCAAGGAACTCGTTCCCGATGATCCGATGCGGATGGCGTTCCTCTATGCGCGCGGAAACGGCGGCGTCTTCTTCATCATGGGTGACGGCACCGGTGCACAAGACCTGATTGAAGGCATCGGCGGCGTGGATCTGGCGGCAGAAAACAACCTTTCTCATGCAGAACCCGCTAACGCGGAGGCATTGGCGCGCATCAACCCGGAGGTGATCATCATGATGACCAATGGCCTGGAATCCACCGGCGGAATTGATGGCTTGCTGGAGAGGCCTGGTGTTGCTCAGACCACCGCCGGCCAGAAGAAGCGCATCGTGACCATCCCGGACGGCCAGTCGTTGGCCTTTGGCCCTATGACCGGTCAGACGCTGGTGAAGCTAGCAAAGGCTGTGTATGACCCGGACAATGAGTAGGGACACGGATACCTTCGCGCGCCGCCGCACTCAGCGCGCCTGGGTATTCGTACTGCTGGGGATCCTCACCGTTCTCGCGGCGCTCATTTCCGTCGTGCTGGGGCAATACTATGTACCCCTGTCCGATCTCTTCCCCATTTTGGCAGCCGGGCACGGCGAGGATTCCTTGACCGCAAGCGTGGTGTGGGACATCCGCCTACCGCGTTTGGTATTAGGGCTTGTGGTGGGCGCGGCCTTGGGGGTGGCCGGCACGCTGATGCAGGCGGTATTTGCCAACCCCCTTGCAGAACCTTCCATCATCGGCGTTACCTCTGGTGCGGGCGTTGGTGCGGCCGTGGTTATTGTCTTCAATATCGAGTTCTTCGGTACCTTTACTGTTCCCGCGGCAGCCTTCCTGACCGCGTTGCTGGTTACCTTCATCATTTATCAGCTGGCGCGCTACAACGGGCGCGTGGCCGTGGTACACCTGATTCTCACCGGCATCGCCATCAATGCGGTATGCAACGCCATCATCTCCTTCATGGTGTACCTGGCGCCGACGGCCAACCGCGAAGCGATCGTCTTCTGGCAGATGGGCTCCCTCAACGGCTCGCAGTGGAAACACGTGTGGGCGGTACTTCCCATCGTGGTGGTAGGCCTCGCAGTGGCCCTGCGCCTGGGCAAGCAGCTAGACGTCCTCGCGCTCGGCGAGCGCGCCGCCGCGCATACCGGCGTGAACGTGCCGCGTCTGCGCATCGTGGCGATCGTGGCATCGGCAGTGCTGACCGCAGCGGCCGTTTCCTTCGCCGGCCTCATTGGCTTTGTGGGGCTCATCGTTCCCCACCTGCTGCGCAGCATCATCGGGCCAGAAAACCGCATCCTACTGCCCGCCTCCGCCCTGGGCGGCGCTGTGCTTATTGGTTTCGCCGACGTGGCAGCGCGCACGATGATTCCTTTTGCGGATCTTCCCATCGGCATTTTCACCGCTCTGGTGGGAGGTCCAACGTTCTTCATCTTGCTGCGCCGCATGATGCGCAAAGGAGTGCACTGATGATAAACGTCAAAGACTTAACCGTTCGGGTGGGGGAGCATACCCTTGTGGATCAAATGTCCTTTGCTGCCCAAGCGGGCGAAGTTACCGGGCTTATCGGTCCGAACGGTGCCGGTAAATCCACAGTACTTGCCGCCGTGGCTGGAGACATTGATTATTCCGGCGAGATCACCGTGGGTGGGCTATCGCCCAAGGCGCCAGCGCGAGAGCTCGCGCGCACGCGTGCGGTGATGCTCCAGGATGTCTCGGTGTCCTTTGAATTCCTCGTCCGGGATGTCGTGGCGATGGGGCGCCGCCCATGGGAAGGAACTGCCTATGCAGACCTTGACGATGACTTTATTGACGCCGCCCTCGATGCCGCCGGCGTTGCGCACCTAGCTGGCCGAGACATCAGCACGTTGTCTGGCGGTGAGCGCGCCCGCGCGGCCTTCGCACGCGTGCTTGCCCAAAATACCCCGGTTATCTTGCTCGATGAGCCAACGGCCGCGCTCGATATTCGGCACCAAGAACAACTGCTGGGTTCAGTCAAAGCCCTCGCCCGCGAGGCCGGTGTTGCCGTCCTCGTGGTGCTCCATGACCTCAACGCTGCAGCTGCATATTGCGATCGCGTCGTATGCCTGTCGTGCGGGGGATTAGCAGCCCAAGGGCGCGTAGATGAGGTCTTTACCAGTCCCACATTGTCTCAAGTGTATGGCTGGCCAATATCCGTCGATGGACTGCGGGTACATCCACAGCGTGCCACGCCCACCATCAACCCACTCTTTTCACATAAATTGGAGGATTTCCATGTTTAAGAAAGTAGTGGTCACCGCTCTCGCGGCGACCGCCCTTACCGTGCCACACGCTTCTGCGGAAGAAACCTGCACCATCGAATCCGGTTCCTTGAATTGGGGCATTAAGCACTCGTGGCGTTCCTACCTCAAATCCGGTTTCGCTGCTGGTGATTGGTCCACTAGTGGTCCAGTGACGCAAACCGGTGATCCTAAGGGGGAGGATTTCTCTTTCGGCTTCGACGTCGATCCTGCAACCTCTACGGTAACGGTAGATGAGGACGGCAATGTGGTGTCGTCCAACATCGAGAGCAAAGACTCTTCGATCACGTTCACCGGTCACCACGGCGCTCTACATTCCACGGTAGTGGCACCTTTCATCAAGACCTCCGGAAATCAAGCCCAGCTCGGTTCCGGCTACGAGGTCTATCACGTAGAGGGCAAGAATATGTTTCAATACACCGAGGACGACCGCATCGACGCCAATAAGCGCACCGGGGACGGGATCTTTGGCCACGGCACGGCGCAATGGACCAAGGAGGGCGATACACTCACCCTTTCCGCCAGCGATGTGCGGTACAAGGAGCAGCAGGGAACAAAAGATGGAAAAATCGAGGGCGTAGACCAACTTTTCATGGGCATGTATAGCTCAGAGAGCAAGCCTGAGCTTGATGATGCCCACTTAATCCTCAAGGTTTCCCCAGGCTGTGGCCAGAAGAAGGAAGAAACTCCGCAGAACGAACCTGCTCCGCAGCCGCCGGTAGCTTCGCCGGAAAAGGAAGAGAAGCCACAGAGTCAGCCACCGAAGGGTAATCCAGCGCCGCAATCACCAGCTACCTCGCAGATCCCGGCACCGCCGAAGAAGCCGGAGACCCCAAAGAGCCCCGAGACTTCGGAGTCTAAGAAGCCGGGAACCCAGAAACCAGAGGAGGACGCTCCCTCCGGTTCTAGCTTTGCCAAGGTGTGGAACTACATCTTGGGCGTGGTAACCATTGGCAGCATGTTTGCCATCCTTGGGCAGGCGTTTATAAAGTCGGGCGCCCTTGATAGCGTGCGTGCCCTTCTCCACCGATAAAAGCACCGCTGATCCAGGAATAGGGGGTCAGCTAAGCACGTTGTGCCGGCAGCCATCTCAACGCCACGCGCAAAACCCTTTTAAGGACGGTGCCGCGCCGTGCGCACCGCAGGCGGTGGGGTAGGGAGTTAGTCCTTTTGGTTGATTTCTCCCCACATGTCTTGTAAATAAGGGTTGCCTAACCTTAAATTTATATTTAGAAGTTAGGTAAGCGTTACTTTGGAGGAAGTCAGTGACTGTGACACTCAAGAAACCATTATCCGTCGCATTGCGCGAGGAGACCGCTCACGCCCACGAGAACGCGGAGGGCTCGGCGTTTATGCAGCGACTTATGTCAGGTCGGCTGAGTGCCGAGGCCGCTGCCGATCTGAGCGGCCAATTGTGGTTTGTCTATGAGTCTTTGGAGCGCGCCGTCCGCGGCGTGGCGCAAACTCCAATCGCCGGTGCGGTGGCCGATCCACGCTTGGAGCGGCGCTTCGCTCTAGAGGCGGATTTGGCGGCGCTCGTCGGCAGCGACTGGCGCGAAAAGATCCGGATCCTGCCGGCCACAGCATCCTACGTTGCCCGCCTAGAAGAAGTATCCGGCAGTGCGGTAGAAGTGGTGGCCCATCACTATGTCCGGTATCTCGGTGATGTCTCCGGCGGCCAGGTGATTGCCGCGCGCCTCGGCGCCCTCTATGACATCGAACCGGATGCGCTGAACTTTTATGACTTCAGCGCCATTGGCAAGATTCCGCCGTACCGCAAGGGTTACCGCGAACGCCTTGACGGCCTCATGCTAACCGCGGAACAGCGCGAGGCTTTGCTCTCGGAGGCGCAGCGCGCATTCGCCTTCAACTCGGGGATATTCGCCGAGCTTGATAAGCGCCACTGATTTACTTTTTCCAGTTTATTAATTAAGGTAAGGCTTGCCTAAAACCCTAAGGCAAAGCTTTACCACTGCTCTCAAGAGGAGAAATTCATGAAAACAACATCCGTCATCGCCGTTGGAGCGGTTGCACTCGGCGCCGTCACCGCACCGGTAGCCACTGCCGATGAGGCTCCAGCCGATGTCCCCGCCGTGGAATCCGGCCAACTGAACTGGCCCATCAAGGAATCCTTCATTCACCACGTGGACACCAACCCGCTTGCCAAAGGCATAATCAATACCACCGAAGGCGCGGAGAAGGTAGGAAAGGACTTCACCTTCCCCGTTGATGCGGCCCACACCACGCTGGATGCTGAGGGAAACGGCACTATTGGCACTCAGGGATCCGTGCAGATTCAAGGCTATCCAGGCCTCGGCCCTAATGGTTCCTACGGCGTCGATCTCACGTTCTCGGATATCAAGGTAGAAGTAGCAGGCCAAAACGCCACCATTACTGCGGATTATAAACTTACGGGCGCCTCCGGCCCGCTTAAGAACAAACCGGTTGAATTGTCTGGCGATGACGCCGCAATCTCTACCTTCACGCTTACTGAGCCCTTGGTGCCGGAAACCGGCAAGTCCTACGCCACAACTGATGCCCCCACCTCGCTGACCCAGACGGGCTCCGACATTTTCTTGGGCAAGTACCCGGTGGGGCAGCCGCTTGACGATGCCAACTCGGATCTCACCGTGGCCTTCGACGGTGCCTCCGAAAATGCTAAACCATCTGACCAGGTAACCCCAGGAAAGAAGCCTTCGGGCGACAACGCTGCAGCCGATGGCTCTTCTTTCCACGGTTCTTCCTTCGGCACACTAGGCGAGACCGTCGCTGCTGTTATCGAGCGGGTAAAGAAAATTAGCGCCTTCTTCTCTGACCTCGTTCTTCCTGGCCTGAGCTTGTCAAAGTACGTTTAAACAGCGAGCGCTCTCTCGCGGCCGTATTGCCTACGCCGCTCCGCCGTGGCCACCCGATCTAGTCCTTGACTGCATCGAATGGCCACGGTTCTTTTGGGCCCGCCGCCTTGGCATCGTCTGTGAATAAGGGCCGCACGGTGGCTAGGTAATAGGGAATAAGGGGCACGGCAACTACACTAGGGCGAAGTTAAATCCGTCCGACTACGCGAATGCGAAGGTACATTTTCCGTGGCTAAACTCCTCTACCGGCTCGGGCGCTGGTCTTTCCTCAATAAATGGAAGGTCATCGTCACCTGGGTGGTCCTGCTTGCCGCCGCCGGCGGCGCTACCGCCTTGTTGATGAAACCGATGACGAGCGAGTTCGCTATCAAAGGCACCCCGTCCATCGATGCCACCTACAAGACGATGGACCTCTTCCCAGAAGGCGGCAATCCCGCTAACTCACCGTCAGTGAACCTGGTGTTCCAGGCCCCGGAAGGCCAAAAGCTCTCGGATCCCGCCAATGAAAAGGCCATCGGTGAGGTCATCGCCCATCTCGAGGACAACCTGGAGATGGGCGATACCATGCGCTTTGGCAATCCCCTCGAGGTCTCGCCGCGGCTACAAGATCAGGTCATCCACCAGTTCACGGAGATAGGACTGCCGGAATCGTCCGCGCGTGCCGATGCCGATAACCTCGCGATGGTCAATGAGGATGAGACCATTGCCTATACCACCTTCAACTTCGATGCCGAATCGCCCTATAGCGTGGACCAGGCCGATAAGGACATCGTGACGGAAGCGATGGACATCGGCAGGCAGCAGGGGCTTACCGTTGAGGCCGGCGGCGCCGGGTTTGGCGATGAGATTCGGGTCAATTCCACCTCCGAGATCATCGGTCTTGGCGTGGCCTTCCTCGTGCTCATCTTTACCTTCGGCTCCCTGGTCGCTTCTGGAATGCCGCTGATTTCGGCCGTCATCGGGGTCGGCCTGGGCGCTTGCGGCATGCTGATTACCACGCACTGGATAGAGCTCAACAACATGACGCCGGTGCTGGCCATCATGATTGGCCTGGCGGTGGGCATCGACTATGCGCTGTTTATCCTGTCCCGCTACCGCGCCGAGCGCGCCCGCATGTCTGCCCCAGAAGCCGCCGGTATGGCGGCAGGAACGGCGGGCTCGTCCGTGGTCTTTGCCGGCACCACCGTCTTTACCGCGCTGTTTGCCCTGCTCATTGCGCGCATCGAATTCCTTACCGCCATGGGGCTTTCCGCCGCCGCAACCGTGGCCATCGCCGTCCTCGTCTCCCTCACGCTCATCCCCGCGATGCTCGGGTTTTTGGGGGATAAGGCGTTTAGCGGCCGCATCCCCGGCGTGGCCGGCAACCCTTCCCGCAAGGGAAAGGTGCGCCGCGGCCAGACCATGGGCAATCGCTGGGTACGGCTGGTACACAAGGTGCCTGGCTTGGCGATGGCCCTCGTCGTCCTCTCCCTCGGCGCCATGACCGCCCCCGTGCTCCACATGGAGTTGGCGCTGCCTGCCGATACCACCTCGAATCCCGATACCACTCAGCGCAAGGCCGCCGACCTGATGGCCGAGGGCTTCGGCCCCGGCGTCAACGGGCCATTCCTCGCGGTTGTCGATGCCCACACCATCAACGCCAATTCCGCCGCGCTCGCCCCATTGGTGGCGGCCCAGGGCGGAGATGGCGGACCCGAAGAAGGCGCCGGCGAGCCGCCCGCCGATAACCCGGAGGATCATGCGCCTGACAACGCGCCTGAGCCCGCGCCCAACGAGGCGCCCGACCAGCCGGCGGACCAGCCAGCCGACCAGCCCGGCGAACACCCCGCCGAGCCGCCAGCAGAACAACCGGCAGAACAGCCCGGCGAGCAACCTGCTGAGCCGGATATCGCCCCCGTCGCAGAGGTCGAGGACAAGGAAGAGGCCGCTGCGCCGAAGAGCGCCGAGGACAAGGCGGCACTGGCGTCCTTCCTCTACACCGCGGACCAACTGAAGACGCTCGGCGGAGTAAAGCACGCGCAAATTGTTTCGGTCAGCGAAGACCAGCGCGCGGCACAAATTATGGTGACCCCGGAAACCTCGCCAACGGAAGCCGCAACCATTAATGCCGCGCACGCCCTGCGCTCTGCCACAAAGCAGATCGAAGGCACCACCGGCACCGAGATCGGCCTGACGGGCCTGACCGCCGTGCAGCTGGACATCACCGAGCGCCTCCGCGATGCCATGGCACCGTACCTCAGCATCGTTGTGGGGCTGGCGATCGTGCTGCTGCTCGTTGTATTCCGGTCCCTCCTGGTGCCGCTGGTGGCGGGCTTGGGCTTCCTGCTTTCGGTTGGCGGCGCCTTCGGACTGACGGTACTGGTATGGCAAGACGGCCTGTGGGGCCTCGTCCCGGGCCCCGGCCCGCTGCTGTCGTTCATGCCGATCTTCCTCATCGGCGTGACCTTTGGCCTGGCCATGGACTACCAGGTCTTCCTGGTCACCCGCATGCGCGAGCACATCGCGCGGCACCCGCAGGGCACGTCGGGGCCCTATAATGCCGTCGACGAGGCCACCATCACCGGCTTTACCCAGGGCGCGCGCGTGGTGACGGCCGCGGCCATCATCATGATTTCGGTCTTCGTGGCCTTTATCAACCAGCCGCTGCCGTTCATCCAGATCTTCGGCTTTGCCTTGGCGGCGGGCGTGCTTTTCGATGCCTTCTTTGTCCGCATGACCCTCGTCCCCGCCTCCATGTTCCTCATGGGCCGCGCTACGTGGTGGATGCCCAAGTGGCTGGATAAGATCCTGCCCACCGTAGACATCGAAGGCACCGCGCTTGAGGAAGAATGGGAAGCACAACACGCGGATGACAGCCAGAAGACCAGGGAAGAGGAAGATAAGGAATGAAGGACTTAAGTTTCGACATCGATAAGCGCCTGCCCGAAGGCCCCGGCAAGCATGGCCGCAGCGGTGCTATCCACACCCCGCACGGCGATATCGCCACCCCGGCCTTTATCCCAGTGGCGACCAAGGCCACGGTGAAGACGCTGACGCCGGAGCAGATTCGCGCCACCGGAACGCAGGCGATTTTGTCCAATGCCTATCACCTCTACCTGCAGCCGGGCCACGACATCGTGGACGAGGCCGGCGGCGTGGCGAAATTCGAGAACTGGCACGGGCCGACCTATACCGATTCCGGCGGATTCCAGGTGATGTCTTTGGGCGTGGGCTTTAAAAAGGTCATCGCCATGGACTTGGCGGATCTCACCGAAAAGGATATTCGGGCCGCGAAAAGGGAGCGCATGGCCAAGGTGGATGAGGAAGGCGTGGACTTCCGCTCGATTATCGATGGCTCCAAGCACCGCTTTACGCCCGAAAAGTCCATGCAGATTCAGCACGGGCTGGGCGCGGATATCATGTTCGCCTTCGACGAGCTGACCACGCTCATTGATTCGCGCACCTACCAGGAAGAATCCGTCGCCCGCACGCACCGGTGGGCGCAGCGGTGCCTGGAAGAACACGACCGCCTTACCCGCGAGCGCTACCACCGCCCGAAGCAATCGCTGTGGGGCGTGGTGCAGGGCGCGCAATACGAGGACCTGCGCCGCCAAGCCACCCGCGGCCTCTTGGACCTGGACCGCGCCGCGCGGGAGAAGGGCCAGCGCGGTTTCGGCGGCTTCGGCATCGGCGGCGCGCTGGAAAAGCAGAACCTCGGCACCATCGTGGGCTGGGTCTGCGATGAACTGCCGGACGATAAACCGCGCCACTTGCTCGGCATCTCCGAGCCCGATGACATCTTCACCGCGGTCGAAGCCGGCGCCGATACCTTCGATTGCGTCGCGCCAACCCGCCTAGCCCGCCGCGGCGGCGTCTACACACTCGATGGCCGCCTCAACCTCACCAATGCGCGGTTCAAGCGGGACTTTTCGGGCATTGACGAGGAGTTCGGCGGCTACGTCACGGAGAACTACTCGCGCGCCTACTTGCACCACCTGCTCAAGGCGAAGGAATTTTTGGCCGGCACGCTGTGCACTATCCACAACGTGGAATTCATGGTGCGGTTAGTGGACAATATCCGCGCAGCGATCAACGGCGGCTACTACGAGGACTACCGCGATGAATTCCTGGGCCGCTACTACGCGGCGTCGAAGGCGCGGTAATCCTCGCGCTTTTTCACCAGCTTGATAACCGTGGAGGTAATGGGCAAGAGGACGACCTCAATCAGCGTCTTCCACACAAAGCCCACCACCACGTAGTTGATGAACCCGCTCGTGGTGTCGATGCCGATGACGGGCGCGGCGATGGCGCAAAACAGCAAGGTATCGCCAAACTCGCCCACCACGGTGGAGGCGATCAGCCGGGAGAAAAGGCCCTTTTCGCCGCTGCGCTTCTTCATCGCAGTCAGCGTCCACGCGTTGAGCAGCTGGCCCACCAGGTAGCCGGCCAGGGAGGCCAAAACGATGCGCGGCACCAAGCCCAGCGTGGCGGCGAAGGCCTCCTGGCCCTCATAGAAATCCGCTGCGGGCAGCCAGATGGCGATGTAGAAACACACGACGGTGAGCAGGGCCATCGCAAAGCCGATGTAGATGGCGCGCCGGGTGGATTTGAAGCCGTAGCACTCGGATAAAACGTCGCCCACGATATAGGCCAGCGGAAAGAGGAAGAAGGCGCCGTCGGTCACGAGCGGGCCGAGCTGGACGCCCTTGGTGGCGTTGATATTAGAAATCAAAAACGTCACGACGAAAATGGTGACGAGCCAGGGATAAAGAGTGGAATGAACGGGGATAAAGCGCACTTGAGAGGAGGGGGATTTTTCCATGCCCACCATTGTGCCAAACCGTATGCTGGGAATATGAATTCCGCGACCACCGGGGCGGGCCGCTACGCCCCGAGCCCTTCTGGCGATCTGCACTTTGGCAACCTCCGCACGGCGCTTCTCGCGTGGCTCTACGCGCGCTCGACGGGGCGCAGGTTTGTGGTGCGGGTGGAGGACATCGACAAGCAGCGCTCCTCCCGCGCGGCGGCCGAGCGCCAGCTCGCGGACCTTGCGGCCCTGGGGCTGGACTGGGATGGCGAGGTCATCTACCAGCAGGATCGCGAGGCCGCCTATGCCGCGGCGCTCCAGAAGCTGCCGGTCTACGAGTGCTACTGCTCGCGCAAGGATATCCGCGAGGCCTCCCGCGCCCCGCATGCCATCCCCGGCCAGTACCCGGGCACCTGCCGTGCGCTTTCCGATGCCCAACGTGCCACCAAACGCGCCCAGCTCGCCGCCGACAACCGCCAGCCGGCGCTGCGCCTGCGCGCCGATGTCTCCAGCTTCACCATCCACGACGCCCTGCACGGCGATTACACCGGCGACGTCGATGATTTCATTCTGCGCCGCGGCGGGCAGGACGGCGGCTGGGCCTATAACCTCGCGGTAGTTGTGGATGATGCCTACCAGGGCATCGACCAGGTAGTCCGCGGCGACGATCTCTTATCCTCCGCCCCGCGCCAGGCCTACCTGGCCTCGCTATTGGGGATTACACCGCCGAGCTACGTGCACGTGCCGCTGGTCCTGAATTCCGCGGGCAAACGCCTGGCCAAGCGCGATGGCGCGGTGACGATGCGGGATATGGGGGAGCAGAGGGGCATCGTCAAGCAGCTGGCGCAGTCTTTGGGCTATGAGGCGGAGACCGCCGCCGAGCTCCTGGCGCAATTCCGGCCGGAGGAATTGAGCCGCGAGCCGTATATTTGGCGCGCGTAATACTATCGAGCCCATGGAAGTTTTACTGGTTCTCATCGGGCTCATGCTGCTGACCGTCTTCGTCGTTGCGATCGGCGAGAGGGTCGGGCTGCCGTGGCCCGCGCTGCTGACGATTATTACCGCCTGCGCCGTTTTCGTACCGGGGCTGCCGCAATTCGACATCCCCACCGAGCTCATCCTTCCCATCTTCTTGCCGCCGCTGCTGTGGGCTCTGGCGCGGCGCACGTCCTGGGGCGTGATTCGCGGGCAATGGGTGACCATCCTGAGTCTGTCCGTGCTGCTTGTCGTCGCCACCACCCTCGCCGTGGGCGCGACCGCCTACGCATTCCTGCCGGGAATTAGCATCGCCGCCGCCATCCTCATCGGCGCGGCCATCGCCCCGCCGGACCCCGTGGCCGTGGATGCGGTGGCCGAGCCCGCCGGCATCCCGCGCCGCATCATCACCACCTTGCAAACGGAGGGGCTATTTAACGATGCCGCCTCCATCGTCGCCTTCCACCTCGCGCTCGCCGCCGTGACCCAGGGCGACGATATTTCCTTTGGTAGCGGCGTGCTGAGCTTCCTCTATTCGTCCGTCGTCGCGCTTGCCATTGGCTGGCTCATCGGGCGGCTGACGGCGCTGTTTATTACCCACGTCCACGATGTGGTCGCGCGCAACGCTTTGACCTGGGTGGTTCCTTTCGCCACCTTCCTCGTGGCCGAGGAATTGAAAGCCTCCGGGGTTATCGCCGTGGTCATCGCCGCCGTCGAGCTCAACTCGCGCGCCGATATCCAGGCCGAGGACCGGCTTTCCGGCCAGTCATTCTGGGAGACCATGGAGCTGCTGTTTACCGGCGTCGCGTTCGGCCTTATCGGGCTGACGGTTAATACGGCCATCGCGGAGGTCGGCTCGGATTTGTGGCACTCGGTTATGGTCGGCGTAATCCTCTCGCTGGTGGCCTTCGTGGTGCGTTTTGTGTGGATGTTCTTCTACTACCGCCTCAACGTCTCGCGCGGGCGCCCGCACGTTGCCCCGCTGCGGATGCAGGAGGTGCTGCTGATGACCTGGTCCGGCATGCGCGGCCTGGTGACCTTGGCGCTGGTTTTGTCCATTCCCACCGGCGTCTTCGCCTTCCACCACGAGCTGGCCGTTATCGCCCTGACCGTCCTGCTGGTCACCATGGTGCTGCCCGGCCTGCTGCTGCCGTGGTTGATGCGGCAGCTCGATCTCACCGAGGCCTCGCAGGCCGCCAACGATAAGATGCGCGCCGCGGTGGTTTCGCGGGCGCGCGCCGCCAGCATCGATGCGCTATCGCAATTCCGCCCGGAAGACGATGCCACCGGCGAGGCCGAAACGGTCGATCCGGAGATTTCCGCCAACGTCATTCAGTGGTTCGAGGACCGCCTGGGCGATGGCGAAAACCCCGCCGAGAATAACGATATGCGCAAGCAGCGCGCCGAGGAGGCCCGCCGCGTCGCCCTGGAGGCCCGCCGCACCGCGCTGAACGCCGCGCAGAGCGAGCTCTTAGTCCTGCGCAAGGATCGGGCCTTCAATCCGGCCATCGTGGATGAGATACTGGAAGAGATCGACCGCATGGTCATCGGCACTAATCACCGGGAGATCTAGCCCATGGATCCACAACACTATGCCGAGCTCGAGGACGCGATGGACTACCTCTACGATTTCCTCGATGAGGACTTGGCGGACCGCGTGCGCGCCGAGCGCGAGTTCGTTCCGGCGGGCTTAGAAAGCTTGCTTGCCGATGACTCCCTCGACGACTACGTCTGGCTCTGGATCAAGGATTCCGGGCCGAATGGCTTCCGGCAGTACCTGCGCGATGGCGGTTATTCCGAGGCCGAGGTGCGCCAGACCTTTGCCTGGGCGCGCAGCGAGTGGGGCATGAATACCCCGCCGCATATCGCGTGGCTTAAAGAGGACGGCTACGAGCCACCGCGCATCGACTAGGCGAGGCGGTACGGCCCCGCCTTGCGCACCGCCGCATCGATGACCTCTGGGTCCACCGTGACGGACTCGGAGTGCTTGATGACGACATCCGCGGTGGCCTCCCCGGTCATCTCGAAGGTGGCTTGGCCCATTCCCGTATCGGCAAAGATGCCGTAGAGCTTTTGCAGGCACTTGCGCACGTCATTGTCGTTGCGGACGCCTTCGATGGCGATGCGGGTTTCGGTGACGGAAGATTTATCAGTCATAGAAACAGATTCTAATCCTTCGGTGTTAGATGCGGCCGTTGAAGGCCTGGAGCGCGGAATCCTCGCGGGTGCCGCCGCGGCCATCGCCGTAGTCGGCGTAATCACCAATCCAGGCAATGCGCGATACCCACTTCACGGCCTTATACCCGTGGTTCGACTCCACGCGGGCGCGCACTGGGGCGCCCAAGTGCAGATCGATGTCCTGGTCATTGCGCGAGATTGCCAAAATGGACTGATCTTCCATGGCGGTCTCGATATCGAAGGCCGCGTAGAAAGGCTCGCGCGGGCGGTTATCGTACATCTTTTGCGCCAAGCCATAGGACTCGATGAGCACGTAGTTGGCGCCTTCGGGGCGGGGGCAGAGTAGCTCGAGGACATCGGCAAGCTTGGGCCCTCCCCACTTGGAGGTCGCCGACCACCCCTGCATGCAGGTATGCGTGGCGATATAAGACGTCTGCGGCAGCTCCCGCAACTGCTCAAGGGTGACGGTCTTTTCGGTGCCGTTGATATCATCAGCCACGGTAATGGCGTAATCCTGCCAGCCATTGCGCTTGTACTCGGTCCACTCAGGGGACTCCTTCTCCGTCGGCGGCAGGCCGTTGGTCCAGTGGAAGGAGGAAATGGGCATCGGCGAGTCCTTGGTCTCCTTGGGCTTGCGCGGGTGGAAGTGATTCAGCGAAAGCTTGCGGCCGATTTCGGTGAACGAGACTAAGAAATTATGCGCCCGGGCGCGGTCTGCCAAGGTCCAGTAGGACAGGGCAATCCAGAAGATGATGACCGCCACGATGGTGATGACGACGGTGGTAAAGGCCTGCACATAGCGCTCGGTGGAGACGTCGCCGAAGACGATGTGGACCATGTTGTGCTCGCGGTGCACGAAGAAGACCAGCACCACGTGGACCAGGATGAACGCGGACATCAAGACCATGCCGATAAAGTGCAGTGAGCGAGCGCCCTGGTGCCCGCCCAACATCTTCACGAACCACGGGAAACGCACGCGGATGGCCGGCGACATGCCCAGACCGGTCACCATCATGAAGGGCGCGACGATGAAGATGACGAAGGCGTAGGCAAGCTGCTGGAGGGCATCGTAGGGCGTGAAGTGCTCGATGCCGGGCGCGCTGAGGCTGATATAGACCTTGAAGGTATCCCAAGCCTCCGGGATGATGTCCCAGGACGTGGGGATGAGGCGCTGCCACAGGCCAGTGGCAAAGAGCAGCACGACATATACCAAGCCATTGAGGACCCACAGCATGACCGATAGGCCGTGCCAGTGGCGGCCGAGGCCCACGTTTTCGCGGCCCGGCAGGGTCACCAGCGGCGACCACGAAAGCTCGTCCATCAAAGAGGTATATACGCCCTCTTCCTTGGGCAGCTTGCGCTTGGTAAATCGCAGCCATTCGGTGCCAGGGGCGCAGTCATTGCGCCACCACAGGCGCGGCATGGAAGAAAGCATTTCCAGCCCGGAGCGCAAGAGCATGCCGATGAGTACAAAGTTGATGAGGTGCGTCGCGCGAAGCCACAAAGGAAAATCGGGGTTTTCGCCGAGAGCCAAGACATAGTCCATGGGGGAGAGCGTCCTAGTGAGATAGTTTATGGGGAAAGGAACTATCTCTATTTTGACGGGTTTTCACGGATTAAACAAGCAGGCTGTAGATATGCGGAAATCCCGACCCTTTCGAGCCGGGATTTCCAGTGGCGGAGGATGTGGGATTTGAACCCACGAGGGGCGTGAACCCCGCACGCGTTCCAGGCGTGTGACATAGGCCGCTAGTCGAATCCTCCGAGAAGAAACATTAGCAGCCGTGGCAATTAGAATGCCAATCGCCTGGTCAGTGTCGATTTTTGGGCAATTATTGGGTTTCGGTAGGGCAGGACCCGGCGCTCACCGAACTGCTGCCGCTTGCCGATGCCCCCACAGCCTTCCGCCTCGCCCCAAGCGATGTCGGGCGGCGGTGTATTTGGCTTATGCGGGCCGTGGGCGTTAAAGTAAGGGCAGGATTCCGCGTGGCGTCCATCCTCTGAACTCCCCCAGGGCAGGAATGCAGCAAGGGTCAGGAGGCTCTGACGGGTGCGCGGGGTCCCTTTTTTGTGCAGGGTGCGTTAGTATTGGTGGCTAAACGTCGCACCACACTATGGAAGGTAAGACATACTAATGTCGCTTCTCACTCTGGAATCGTCCGCCTTGGCAGAACTTGCCGCGAAAGTCCGCGAAGAATATGCGGGACTGAAGGCAAAGGGCCTCAAGCTGGATTTGACCCGTGGCAAGCCTTCGAAGGCGCAGCTCGATCTCTCCAATGCGCTGTTATCGCTGCCGGGTGAGGGAAACTACACCGATGCTGAAGGTGCTGACCTGCGCAACTACGGCAACCTGAAGGGCGTTAAGAAGCTGCGCGAGCTGTGGGGCGAGCTTACCAATATTGACCCAGAGCTCTTGCTGGCCGGCGATAGCTCCTCGCTCAACATCATGTTCGACCTGATTTCTTGGTCCTATACCTTTGGCACCAATGATTCGCCGCGCCCGTGGAGCGAGGAAGAAACCGTCAAGTGGATCTGCCCCGTGCCCGGCTATGACCGTCACTTCGCCATCACGGAGCTCTTCGGCTTCGAGATGGTGACGGTGCCGATGGAAGACGACGGCCCGGATGTCGAGGCCATCGCTAAGCTCGCCCAGGACCCGCAGGTCAAGGGCATGTGGATCATCCCCATGTTTTCCAACCCCACCGGCGTACTCATCTCGGAGGAAAAGACCCGCCGCCTGGCGGAAATGGACACCGCGGCGCCCGATTTCCGCATCGTGTGGGATAACGCTTATGCAGTACACACGCTGACAGACGAGTTTCCGGAAGTCTTGCCGGCGCTGGACATCGCCAAGCAGTGCGGGCACCCCAACCGCTTCTGGGCCATGTCCTCGAGCTCCAAGGTCACCTTCGCGGGCTCCGGCGTGAGCTTTTTCGGCTCCTCGGCGGAGAACCTCGACTGGTACCTGGAGCACGCGGGCATCCGCGGCATCGGGCCCAACAAGATCAACCAGTTCGCCCACGCTGAGTTCCTCGGCTCCGCGGACGGCGTGCGCGAGCTGATGCGCCGCCACGCCGAGCTGCTAGCGCCGAAGTTTGCCGCCGCGCGCCGCATCTTGGACGAGCGCCTGAGCGAGTACGGCGTCGCGGAATGGACCGACCCAAAGGGCGGTTACTTCATCTCCATGGACGTCGTCGACGGCACCGCCACCCGCGTGTGGGAGCTGGCCAAGGACGCCGGCATCGTGCTCACCAAGGCGGGCGCGGCCTACCCGCACGGCCGCGATGAGAATGACCGCAATATCCGCCTTGCGGTGTCGCTACCGCCGCAGGAGGAAATCGAGGAAGCCATCGACGGCGTTGCCACCTGCGTGCTCCTGGCGGCCATCGAAAAGGCGGAGGGCTAAAATCAACGCCGATGAATCCGCCGTGTGGCTCAGCGAGGTCATCCCGGCCCCGCTGGAGTTCCGGTACGTCGACGGGCGCAGGCTGGGTTTAGCCACGCTTGCCGATGCCCAATCCCTCGCCCTCACCACCACCTTCAACGCCGTCGATACCGGCCTGCGCAGCGATGCCGAAGGCTTGGATGTGCGCTGCGAATTGGTCACGGTGGCGCGCGTGGGCCAGCCCGAAGTCGCCGCCGCCGTGGGAGCCGCGGCCGCGAAGCTGGAGAAGGCGGGCGGCCTCTTGCCCGCGCAGTCCGGCGTCTTGCTGCCGTCGCTTCTTGATCTGCCCGGCGGGCAGACCGTGCACCACGGGCTGCTTATCGCCCCGTACCTCTGGGGCGGGCAGACCCCGCAATACCGCGAGGGTGACCGCCTGACGCTCGTGCTGCAGTTGGTCATGCTGACGGATGCGGAATATGCGTTTGGGGTGGAAGAGGGCGTCGGCAAGCTGCAGGAGGCCGTGGCCGAGCAGGGCATTGACCTGCTGGACTGGTCGCGCGAGGGTTAGCCGGTAAACTGGCTAACCGTGGCTTTATACCGGAAATACCGTCCAGCAACGTTTGCCGAGGTCGTGGGGCAAGAGCAGGTCACCACGCCGCTATCTGCCGCCCTCGACGCGGGGCGCATCAACCACGCCTACCTCTTTTCCGGCCCGCGCGGCTGCGGTAAGACGTCTTCGGCGCGGATTATGGCCCGGTCGCTCAACTGCGAGCACGGGCCCACCTCGACGCCGTGCGGCAAGTGCGATTCGTGCGTGTCGCTCGCGCCCGGCGGCCCGGGCAACCTGGATGTGACGGAGCTTGACGCCGCCTCGCACAATGGTGTGGAGGACATGCGCGAGCTGCGCGACCGCGCCTACTATGCGCCGGCGGAATCGCGCTATCGCATTTTCATCATCGACGAGGCGCACATGATTTCCCCGTCCGGCGCCAATGCGTTGCTCAAGGTGGTTGAGGAGCCGCCGGAGCACGTGATTTTCATCTTTGCGACGACGGAGCCGGAAAAAATCATCGGCACCATTCGCTCCCGTACGCACCACTATCCCTTCCGCTTGCTTACCCCACCCGCGATGAAGGGGCTGCTGCAAAAGACCGTGGCCGCCGAGGGCGTGCAGGTCGAAGACGCCGTCTATCCCATGGTCATCGAGGCCGGCGGCGGTTCCCCGCGCGATACCCTGTCGCTGCTGGACCAGCTTTTGGCCGGCGCGGGTCCCGATGGTCTGACCTATGACCTCGCGCGCCCGCTGCTCGGCGTTACGGACGTCACGCTTCTCGATGACACCATCGCCACCCTCGCCGAAAACGACAAGGCCGGTCTTTTTGCGCAGATAGACAACGTCATCGAGGCCGGCCACGATCCGCGCCGGTTCGCAGTGGATCTGCTCGACCGTTTGCGGGACCTGATGATCCTGCAGGCCGTGCCGGGGGCCATCGATGCCGGCCTAGTTTCCGCGCCCACCGACCGCGCCGAGGTGCTCACCTCCCAAGCACAGCGTTTTTCCGGCCCGCAGCTGACCTATCTTGCCTCCACCGTCAACGACCGCATCAGCGATCTGACCGGGGCCACCTCGCCGCGCCTACTGCTCGAAATCATGTGCGCGCACCTGCTCATTGGTACCTCGTCCGGCGCGGCACCGAGTGCGGCATCCGCAGCCCAGCCTGCCCAACCCAGCGGTTCCCCGCAATCCGCGCAGACGGAACAGCCCAACCATGCTGGCCAAGGGGCACAGTCTGCACAGTCACCGCAGGCAGGACAGCCGGGCCAGTCAGCACCCTCTGCGGGAAACGGGCCAGCCTTTTCGGGCGCCCAGGATCCGCAGTCGGCAGCGGCAGCCATCATCGCGCGGCGCCGTGCAAAGTCCCAGGCTCAGCAAAACCAGGCCGCTACTGGCTCCACTGCTTCAGAGGCACCTAGACAACAACGGAATCAAGCGGCCGCGGGCACCGGGGCACCGGAGCCGGCCCCGGAATCGACATCACCGTCAGCATTGTCATCGCCGTCTCAACCTGAGCAAACACACGAGCGGCGGGAGGCAACGGCGCAGCAATCGCGGGCCGGGCATGAGGACGCAGCGCAGCCGGCAGGAGCTGAGAACGAGGAACGATCCGCGTCGCAGCCTGCGCAACCGAGCGCGGAATATGCGCAGCCGGGGCAGCAGCAACAGGCTGGGCGGCCTGACCAGGTAGAGAAGCCAGAAAGAGCTGATTGGTCTGGGCAGCCTGAGCAGCAGTCCACGGATTCGCAGTCTAGCGATGTGCCTGCGGAGGACGCTTCGGCTACCGCGGCAGGCGGCAACGTAGAAACTGACGGTAGCGCGGATCCATGGGGCCAGGAGCGCCAGGTTCCGCAGAATGCGCCAGCCCGCGGAAACGACCAGGCGGAACCGCTGGAGAAGCCGGTGCCGGCGGCGCCAGCGCAGCCGGAGAGGCAGGACCAGTCGAAGGGGGCATCGGCAAGCGGCGATGACGGTGATTTCGTGGAGGCAGTGAAGCGGAAATGGGTGGAGCTGAGGGGGAGCGTCGGCAAGCGAAATAAGGTTGCCGAAATCATGCTTGCCGAAGCCCGCGTGCTCGGGTTCCGCGATAATACGCTGACGCTGGGGCATACCACCGGTGCGCTGGCAGAACGCATCAATGCGCCGGCGAATAATTCCGTCATTGTGGACGTGCTGCGGGAGGAATTCCAGCGCGATATTCAGGTCAACTGCGTGGTAGGCACGGACCCGAAGACCGCCGGGTTCGATGCGCCGCGGGCGCCGCAAAACAAACCCGAATGGAACCCCAACGCGCCCGAACGCGAGCCGAGCGACGACAAGGAGGCAGAGAGTAAGCCCGGGTGGCGCTCGCGCATCGCCAAGGCAACCGAGGTGGCAAAGCAGCGCGATGACGAATTCGCGCGCACGCCGCAATTTAGCAACGGGGTGCCGCTGCCGCCCGAGCCAGAAAGCCCCGCGGACGAGCCGCCGCCGGAAGAACCGCCGGCCTATACGCGCGATGACGAAGAACGCGACATGGTCGAAGCCGCGCAGTCCGCAGGCGAAATGGACCACCGCAGCGCCACTGAGATAGCGATAGAACTCGTGGAAAAGGAACTAGGCGCACGCCGTGTCTAGGACTGTGGCACGGTAGACTCGGGCGGTAGCAAAGCTACAGTGGATTTATTTAGAAAGGACGAAAGCTATGGCTGAACAAGATTCCACCCCACAACCCAACGACATGAACGACCTCATCGCGCAGGCGGCGCAGGTGCAGGCCGAGCTGCAGAAGGCGCAGGAAGAAATCCTGGCCACCAACGTTGAGGGCAGCGCGGGCAATGGCCTGGTTAAGGTGACCATGACCGGTGGCGCCGAGCTAGTAGACCTGCAGATTGATAAGTCCGTGGTTGACCCGGAGGACATCGATACGCTGCAGGACCTAGTGATGGGCGCGTTTAAGGATGCCCACGCCGCAGCGGGCAAGTTGGCACAGGAAAAGATTGGTCCCCTGTCGCAGGGCATGGGCGGCCAGGGTGGACCGTCGATGGATGACATGTTCGGCGGCTTCTAACCGCGCGATATTCTTAAAAGGCCGTTGCCCCGGTGATGGGGCCGCGGCCTTGACGTAATTTTGGGAGTTGTGGTGTTTGAAGGACCTCTGCAGGACCTCATTGATGAGTTTTCGCGCCTGCCGGGCATCGGCCCGAAGTCGGCGCAGCGTATCGCGTTTCATGTGTTGCACATGGAACCGGAGGATATCGAGCGCCTGCAAAATGCCTTAGGCGGGGTGCGCGACGGCGTAACTTTCTGCCGCATTTGTTGCAATATTTCGCGCGAGGACGTCTGCCGGATTTGCATCAATTCGCAGCGCGACGCCTCCACCATTTGCGTCGTAGAGGAGCCGAAGGACATCCAGGTAATCGAGCGCACGGGTGAATACGAGGGCCGCTACCACGTCCTCGGCGGTGCGCTGGACCCGCTGGCCAATGTTGGGCCGAAGGATTTGAATATTTCCACGCTCCTCCAGCGCCTGGGCGGGGTGCTGCCGGATAGGGAGTTGGCGGATTCCACGCCAGAGGCCCCGCTTTACGACGACACCCCCACCATCCGCGAAGTCATCCTCGCCACCGACCCGAATACGGAGGGTGAAGCCACCGCGGCGTACCTGGTGCGGTTATTGCGGGACTTTCCCGATTTAAAGATCACCAGATTGGCCTCCGGCATGCCGCTCGGAGGCGATTTGGAGTTCGTGGACGAGCTCACCTTGTCCCGTGCGCTTTCGGGGCGCTTGACCATTTAGGGGCCCGCAGCACCGACCGCGGCACCGCTCGGTTTCTTGGGGTTTAGGGCACGGCGGCGGTCGGCCCGCGTGGCGCGCGGCCAGTAAAGACTGGGGGAGGCGCATTCGGCTCCGGTGGCGACGCCGAGTCTGGCGGTGGCGCCGAACGTGACGGTGCAGCGGAGCCCGGCGGGGCGGGGCGGTCCGTGTGGCGCGGATGCGGCGGCAGCCAGGCGATGCGCCCGTTGATGCGCGCCATCTGCCCGCGCCCCGGAAGGCCGTTGATGGAATTGTGGTACGGGCACAAAAGGCACATATTCGCCGGGTGGGTGTGGCCACCACGGGCGTATTCGAAGATGTGGTGGGCTTGGCATTCAGTGGCGGGGCGTCTGCAAGCGGGCCAGGCGCAGCGCGCGCCTTCGGCCTCGAGCATGCGGCGCTGCTTGGCGGAGGCGTGGCGGGCACGGTAGAGGTTGACGGGGCCTTCCTCGGGGTGGATGAGGGTAAAAAGCCCGGCGCCGGCGAGCGTGCGACGGAGGAGATCAGCGCCGGTGATGGTGGCGCCGTTGGTCATGGCGAGGCGGACTTCTGAGCCCTCGCCGCGCAGAATTTTCAGGTAATCCGGCAGCTCGATGATGACATTGGTGGTCACGCTGGCCGGCGCGACGGCGCGGGAACCGGTGAGCCAAGCGAGGGGATTATCCTTCGCAGCGGCCCAAATATCGGCCATTTCGGTGGCGGGGCCGGTAAAGCTCAGCGTGGTTTTCTCGCCGTGCAGGATGCGGCGCCCGCCGTCTTCGCGTTCGGGCGGCGGGGCGATTTCGCGCAGCAGGCGCGTGGCGGCGCGGGACACTTCGGCGGTGGTCCCAGCGGTAGCGCACAGGGTTTCGCGGAAGCGCCAGCGCTCGGTGGCATTCTTCACGCGCCGGGAACGGCGGGCGATGAGCGCGAGCGTGGCTAGGCTGTGCTGGTTGCGGCGCGCGGCGGCTAGGGCGCGGCGTTGATAGCGCGAGTGGCTGGTAGGTGCGAGGAAAGCCTCGGCGGTGCGGCGCAGATCGCGCGCGTGGTCCGCAGGCAGGGGCAGGTCAGCGGCGGCGTAGGCCTCTTCAATCAGGTCTACGCCGCGCTTGGCGATGTCCCCCAGCTGCTCCAATAATGTCATGCCCCGCAGCCTAGGGTTGGGGCCTGGGAGCTACAAGGCGGCCGAGCCCAGCCTGTGGATAACTTGGCTCAAATCGGCCCGTTTGGGTCGTGAGGGCCGAGAATTGGCGAAGTTATCCACAGGTTTAGCGCTGGGAGCGCGGTGGCTCGGCGGCGTTGAAGCGCTCGGTGCGCAGGCGGTCGACGGCGGGGATATCCAGCGGATCGAGATCGGCGAGCGGGATGCCCATGGCTTGGGCGAGGAGCAGATCCGCGAGCTGCGGGTTGCGGGCCAGGGCGGGGCCGTGCATATAGGTGGCGATGACGCTGCCCTGCACGGCGCCTTCGTAGGTGCGTTGGGTGGAGCCGTCGGCGAGGTCTGCGGTGGCGGCCTGGTCGGCATTGCCATTGCCGCGGGTGAGGGTTCCCAGCGGTTGGGCGGACGGGCCGAGGATGGTCGCGCCCAAGTGGTTTTCGAAGCCGGTGAGCGGCTCGGTGAGATCTGCGGTCACGTCGGCGCCGGTAGGGGTGGAGGATACCTCGCCGATGGCGCGGTCTTGCATGCCGGCGGTGGTGGCATCGATAAGCCCGACGCCATCGATAACCCGGCCGGAAGCGCGGAAGGACTCGCCCAGGACCTGCAAGCCGGCGCAAATGGCCAAGATGGGGCGGCCGGAATTGGCGGCGCGGGTTAGCCCGCCATCGGCAATGAGGTGTTCTGCGGCAAGGATCTGCGCGGTGTCTTCGCCGCCGCCAATGGTATAAATATCCAGCGTCTCGGGCACGGGTTCGCCCAGCCGGATGGGGTGAATCTCGGCGTCGAGGCCGCGCATGCGGGCGCGCTGGCGCAGCACGAGGGCGTTGCCGTCATCGCCGTAGGTGCCGAGGACATCGGGAAGCACTAGGCCGATATTAAGCATTATTAGCCTCCTTGGACAGGGCCTTTTTCAGATCGCGGAAGGCGGTGTAATTAGCAAGGACCTCGATGCGGCCCTCGGGGCAGGCGGCGAGCGCATCCATGGGGTCCGGGATGAGCTCGTGGGTGATATCCGCGTAGACGAGGCGGACGGCAAGGTCGGTGCCGCGCTCGCCGGCGGCCTTGACGCTGAGCCCGTTAAAGCCCTCGAATTTCACGTCCCAGAGCCAGGACATGTCGATGCCATCGGCCACCTGCCCGTTCGTGGCGATGACCAGCCCATCGGCGCTGCGGTCCACCATGGACAGGGCCTCTTGCCAGCCGGCGGGGTTCTTGGCCAGCAGCAGGCGAATCTCGCGGCCCTTCCAGTGGATGGTGGAATACCGGCCGGCGACGTCATCGATGCTTTCCGCCGCGGCAATAGCGCGATCCAAGTCCACGCCAAAGCCCTCGACTGCCGCAGCGATGGCCTGCGCCGCGTTGCCGCGATTGGCGCGGCCCGGCAGCGCCAGGTTGAGCGGGCGCTTTGCGGTGGGGGTGATGACGCCATGCTTATCGATGCCCCACGTCGGCTGCGGGCGGCGGAACTCGCGGCCATCGGCAAGCGGCTTTACTGCGTACCAGTCATCCTCGGTGCGCACGACGTGGCCGCCGGTGCGCGGGCAGGTGACGGAATCGCCGAGCCAGCCGGCGCCGGCAGAAACCCAGATGACGTTCTTGGCGTCGTAGGCCACCGAGGTCATGAGCACGTCATCGCAATTGGCGATGACCAGCATGTCCGGGTGGGCCTCCACGGCGCCGCGGAGGGCGCGCTCGATCTTGTTGATCTCGCCGACGCGGTCGAGCTGATCGCGGGTGAGGTTGAGCAGCACAAGCGCCTGCGGGTTGAGGTTATCGGCGACGTGCGGCACGTGCAGCTCGTCGACCTCGAGGACCAGGTGCGAGGCGTCCTTGCCCGCCATGAGCGCGGAGATGATGCCGGCGTCCATGTTATCGCCGCCGTCATTGGTGGCGACCTGGTGCTCGGCGCGGACCGCGGCGGCGAGCATGCGGGTGGTGGTGGACTTGCCGTTGGTGCCGGTGACCAGCACGGCCGGGCGCCCGCCGCCCAGGTTGGTCATGATGGAGGGATCAATGGCATTGGCGATAAGGCCGCCGATCATTCCGCCGGCGCCCCGGCCGGTGGCGCGGGAAGCGGTGGTGGCCAGCTTCGCGGCGGATGTCGCGGCGGTGGTGCGCAACTTCTTCAAGGCACCCGGGACTGAAAAACTCATGCCCCCTAGGGTAGTCGGGGAAGCGGCCTAGGCGTTGTTCTTGGGCGCCGAGCCGCCAGAATTTCGCCGCCCCCGGCCGCGCCCGCCGCGCCTGCGCCGCCGCTTCTGACTCTTGCTCTGGTTATTTCCACCGCTCTTCTGCGGGGGCTGGCGCCGCGCAGTGGTGGGGTCTTCGATGCGGGTGAGGGCATCGAGAAACGCGGCATCGGACATCAGCGGGATGCCCTTGCGCTGGGCGTGCATGGCCTTGCCCACGAGATCCGTGGTGACATTGCACACGACAAGCGATGCCTCGCGGGTGAGCTTTTCCGAATAGTTCAGCTCCTCTCGCATGAGGGCGGAAATAATCGTATCCGGGTCCTCCAGAATTTCGGGGGCCACGACGATTTCCATGCCGCGGCGCAGCTCCTTGCCGGGCTCGTACTTGCCGGGGTTGTGGTGCTGCACGGGGGCTTCGGCGGCATCGACGCGCACGTGCGAGCGCTGCAGGCCAAAGCGGTCGGCGCGGACATCGTCTGGGGCATAGCTGCGCACCGGGCCGTGTTGTTGGTGCTGGTAGAGCTGGATGAGCAGCTCCGTCTCCTCGCGCGAGGTCTCCTGCTCTGGACGCCGGGCGCGTTCCACCGTCGCCTTAGGATCAGCATCCAAGCCATTCTGCTTAGCGACGCCCCTCAGCCGCACATCATTCGACCGCACCCCCTGCGCATACGAGGTGGCCAAGGTATCGATGATGCGCACGGGGGCGGGCATGTGGCCCACCTTTTGGCGGCGGCGCTTGCCCTTATTGCGACCGCGGTTGCGCGCGCGGTTTTGGCGGGCGGCGGTCATCATGGCGCGGCGGGCCTCGGCGACGATAAAACCCCAGGTATAGGGGATATCGTGGACGACGAGGGTGCGGCCATCGATAAGCTTATCCAGCGATTTGAGGATCCTGCTGAAGGCAGGTGCTTGCTCGATATCCGCGACGGTGAGCCCGTGGAGGTGGTGCGGGCCGGCGTCGATATCCGGCTTGAGCACGGCGTGGAAGCGCTGGCCAATATCGCCGGCATTATCAAAGGCCACCGCATCGATGGTGACGATGCGGCCGGTCGAGGGGTGGATGCCCGTGGTCTGCAGGGTGAGGGCCACGTAGGGGTGCTTGGTGACGGTCTCGGCTTTTTCCGGCTGCTTTTGCGCGGCGCTGTCCGCGGTGGATGCGGAGGCCTCGGATGCTGTGGGGCTTGGAGCGGCCGAAGCGGCTGTATCGGCCGGGGTTTTCGGCTTCGCCGGCCCGCCGGAGGGGCGGACGGCGCGGCGCGGCCGAGACCGGCGCGGGCCCGGCTGCGCGGGGTCGGCGTCAGGATTGGCGGAGTCGGCTGCGGAGTGAGGGGACGCCTGGGCGTGGGTCCTAGCCGCATGCTGGGACGCCATAGTCGCCGGCGAGGGAGCCTGCGGCGACCGTGGGGAGGGGCCAGGTGTGTTATTCATCAGCCTTAGTCTAGTATCCCGGAATTCCTGTGGCGGGACAGGGCGCGCCGGGCTTTTTCGTTGCCTAATCCGGTTTAGTGGAAACTAAACCGCGACGATGAATACGGTCAGCAGGGCGACGACGGCGACCACGGCTATGGCCGTGACCCACCACCCAGTGTGGCGCGTAGGTTCCGGGGCAGCCGTTACTGCGCGAAAGCTGCTGGTTTCGAAAGTCTCGGTCGCTGCCTGCGTGGTGGGGGTGGCAACTGCCACGGAATCCTCGTTGGAAGCGGGTAGCGGGTCGCCGGCGTAGATGCTCAGCACACGGTCGTTGCCGCGCGGGGCGTGGTAGGCGTGGGCGAGGATGGGGGCATCGGCAAGCGGGGGCAGCGAGGGACCCGGGGATAGGGTGGTGAGGAATGTGGGGCCGAAGAAGACATCGACGGCGTCGGTAGAAGGCACCAGGTTGACCAGCACGTGCATCCGGGCTTGGGCGGGGATATCGAGATCCGCGGGGAGATCGGTGATATCGATGGGCGGGGCGTAGCCCAGCATCGTATAGGGCCCGCCGGGCGGATTATTCGCCGGCAGGCAGAGCCCGGGGCGGGGAAGCAGGAGGGTGACGTGGCCATCGGCATGCGGCTGGGCCGTGGCGGCCGGGGTGAGACCGGCGCGGAAAAGCAGGTCGATCTCAGGGTATTCCGCGCGGTCCGCGGCGCTGATGGTGCCGATCTGGCCCTGTGCTTCCACGCTTAAACCGCCCTCCTGGCTGGGAGCCAGGGTGACGGTAAATTCCTCCGTGCCCTTCACCGATGCGCCGTGAATGGGCAAGGCCTGCACCGCGCCGAGGCCGCGGTGGGGGATGAGGTAGGTAGAAGAAGGCATAGTCGATCTTCTACCATGCCCGGCTGCGTCCGCGTTAGGCCAACGCGCGGTTTACTGCGGAGGTGATCGCGTTGATGGAGGCGCGGGTCGTGGAACCAGCGATGCCCGCGCCCCAAACCTTGTTCTGGTTGACGTCAGCGGCAATGTAGCAGGCGGCCTCGGCATCATCGCCGGCCGAGCGCGATTGCTGGGAGTAATCGATGACTTCGAAGTCGATGTCCAAGGACTCCAGCGCATTAGCGTAGGCGGCGATGGGGCCGTTACCGGTGCCGGTGACCTCGGATTCCTTGCCGTTGTAGGTCACGGTGGCGGTGACGGTGGCATCGGTAGCATCGGCGGAAATATTGTCGATCTCAAACGATTCCAAGTGCAACGGGGTGGTGCGATCCAAGAATTCGGTGGCGAAGATGTCCCACATATTCTTGGAATTGACCTCGCCGCCTTCGGTATCGGTGATTTCCTGCACGACGGTGGAGAATTCTGCCTGCATGGCGCGGGGCATGTTGATGCCGTGGTCGGTCTTCATGATGTAGGCAACGCCGCCCTTGCCGGACTGGGAATTGACGCGGATAACGGCCTGGTAATCGCGGCCCACGTCCTTCGGGTCGATGGGCAGGTAGGGCACCTCCCAGATGGCATCGCGCAGCTCTTCCCAGCTGACGTCGGTGGAATTGGCCTCCGGGCGCACCGTTGCGGCCAGCGCATCCAGGCCCTTATTGATGGCGTCCTGGTGCGAGCCGGAGAACGCGGTAAAGACCAGTTCGCCGCCGTAGGGGTGGCGCTCCGGAACGCGCAGCTGGTTGCAGTACTCCACGGTTTCGCGGATCTTGGGCAGATCGGTGAAGTCGATCTGGGGGTCAACGCCCTGGGTGAGCATGTTCAGACCCAAGGTCACTAGGTCCACGTTGCCGGTGCGCTCGCCATTGCCAAACAGGCAGCCCTCGATGCGGTCGGCGCCGGCCATATAGCCCAGCTCGGCTGCGGCAACGCCCTCGCCGCGGTCATTGTGGGGGTGCAGCGAAATCAAGATGGAATCGCGCCGGGCCAGGTTGCGGTCCATCCACTCGATGGAATCGGCGTAGACATTCGGCGAAATCATCTCCACCGTGGACGGCAGGTTGATGATCATCGGGTTCTCGGGGCTGGGATCCATGATGGCGACCACGTCATCGCAGACCTCGCGGGCGAAATCCAGCTCGGTGCCGGTGAAGGACTCGGGGGAGTATTCCCAGCGCCAGTTGGTATCGGGGTAGTCGGCGGCAATGGATTTGATGAGCTCGGCGGCATCGGTAGCCAGCTTCTTGATGGCCGGTTTGTCCTTGCGGAAGACCACGCGGCGCTGCAGCTTCGAGGTGGAGTTATAAAAGTGCACGATGACGTTTTTGCGCCGGCGCAGGCCTCGAAGGTGCGGCGGATCAGGTGCTCGCGGGCCTGGACGAGGACCTGGATGGTGACGTCTTCTGGAATCTTATCACCCTCGATGATTTCGCGGACGAAGTTGAAGTCCGTCTGGGAGGCGGAAGGGAAGCCCACCTCGATTTCCTTGTAGCCCATCTGCACCAGCAGGTCGAACATGCGGTGCTTGCGCTCGGGGCTCATGGGGTCGATCAGCGCCTGGTTGCCATCGCGCAGGTCTACGGCGCACCACTGCGGGGCGTGGGTGATCTTCTTGCCCGGCCAGGTGCGGTCCGGCAGGTCGATGTCCTCGACCTCTACTGCGAAGGGCTGGTAGCGGTCGAAGGGCATGGAGGAGCCGCGCTGTTTATTCCAAGCGGGCTGTCCCTCGCGGGGAGGGCCTGCAGGGGTGGTGATTTCGCGGGGTGCGCTAATGAAGGAATCGTTGGGAGACATGGGGTGCGGTGTCCTTAATATGTTTGGTGTCGGGAAGTGCGACGGCCAGCTGGGCTAAGGATTGCCAGACTCCGCGACGGGGCGCTGGCCGTAGGTTTAGGCCGAAATCCCGCCGCGGCAGATAAGGAGTAGGTTGTTCCGCAATGTCATACCGGTCACACTACAGAGGATCTCACGGTGTGGCAACATATTTCATTCAGCGGGACACCCGGGCGCGTGGCGTACCATGCTGGTGTGCCTATCGCTCCTACCACTCGCCGCCCTGCAGCGACGTCCACGCTGCGCTGCTGGTTTTATGCTGCGCTCGTGGCGGTTGTAGGCACGGCGATTCGCCTCAGCGTGCTCGCGGCGATGGCCGCGGCGCAGGGCGATTCCCTCTGGGGGCTGCTGAATAAATGGGACGCCCACTACTATGTCGACATCGCCCGCGCGGGCTATGGCGGGGAAACCGCCCTCGCGTTCTTTCCCGGCTTCCCACTGGCGGTGCGGGCGGTCAGTAACCTGCTGGGCACGGATATTGCGGGCACGGCGATGGTCCTCAACCTCTTTTTCACCATCGCCTTGGCGGCGGGCGTTATGGCGCTGGCCCGGCAGATGGGGCTGGACACGCGCGGCCAGGTGCTCGGCGCGACGGTGGTTACCAGCGCGCCCATGAGCATCGTTTTTGCCATGCCCTATACGGAGGCGCTCTTCGGCGCGCTCGCGATCTGGGCCGTGGTGATGCTGCATGACCAGCGCTGGATTGCGGCCGGGGCGCTGATTTTTCTTGCGTCCTTCGTCCGCCTGACCGCGGTGGATCTCATCGTGGTCTTCGCGCTCATGATGCTCTTCAAGGCGCGGCGCACTTGGTGGGCTTGGCTGAGCGTGGCGGTATCGGCGCTGCCCTTAGCCGGCTATATCTGGTGGGCGAATCACCATTTATCCGGCGCCGGCGGGTACTTTGGCCTGCAGGAAAAGCACTGGAATTCCGGTTTCGACGGCGGCCGGGCGACGGTGACCTGGGTGGCGGAGACGCTATCTAGCGCCACGAACGGCGGGTATCTGCTCAGTGCCGCGGTGATCATCGCCGCCCCCATCTGCCTGCTGCTGGCGTGGGGGCGCCTGCCGCTTCCTGCCTGGCTGTTTGCCGCGGTGCTGATGGCAAATGTGCTGCTTTCCGATGGCATTATGCACTCCCGCCCCCGCCTCTTACTGCCCGCAGCGGTGGTCTTGCTGCCGTGGGTGGGCAAGAAGGGGGCATCGGCAAGCGTGGGCGCCTGGGTGCTCTTCGGGGCCTGGTTTTCGGCCTATATGCTGGCCGTATTCGAGTGGGCCATCTAGCTGCGCTGGCTGACAGGATTGCGGGACAAAATGATGGTCGCGGCAATCATGACGCCGAGCGCGGCTATCATGACCAGCCAGCCAGCGGTGGAATCGATGAGGAATTTCTCGCCCAAGACCATGTAGCCCAAGCCGAAGGCGACGATGGGCTCGAAGATGGTCATGGCCGGCAGCGACTGCGCCAGCGGGCCGGCGTTGAAGGAGTACTGCTGCACCACGGTGCCGGTCAGGGCGAGGCCGATGAGGCCGTAGAACTGCCAGCTGCCCACCAGGACGCTCAGGCCCTCGTGGGTGAAGATATCCACTACGGCCTTCGATAGCAGCGCGACGAAGCCGTAGATGACGCCGCAGGCGGTGCCCAGGGCGAGCGGGCGCTGCTCGCGGAATTTATGGCCGGCAACGCCCAACGCGACCAGGGTGGCCAGGCCCAATAGCAGGGCGGGCCACCACTGGCTCCACTCGGGCCGGGGATTACCGGCAGCGGGGCGGCCGTAGACCACCATCACGCCGACCGCAATCGTGAGCGCAATGGACCAGAACGTCTCGTGCACGGGCATGGGGCGCTTGGCATACCAGGCCGAAAGCGGCAGGGTAAACATGAGCGAGAGCACCAAAATGGGCTGGACCACCAGCAAAGTACCAAAGCCCAGGGCAACGACCTGGAGGCCATAGGCAAGGATGGCCGCGCCGGTGCCGACCCACCACAGTGGATTGGTCATAGCGGAGCGCATGACTGAATCATCTGCTTCAAGGGCGATGCGGTGGCGAACGACCGTGCCCCAAGCAACCGTAAGCGCGGAGGCGAGCGCGAAGAATACGGCCAGGAAGTTGCTTAACACCCGCTCAACGCTAGTAAAAAAGTCCCGGAGATGCATTTTGCTTATCGATGCCGCCCCCGCCCCGCCGCCTCGCGCACGCACGGGGGTAGGTGTGAATAAAATAAAAGTATTGTTTCGGAATTATGATGAGGTGTAGCGCTTTGCGGGGTAGCATAGGAATTTGACTAGTGTCCGACAGGTATTTCTGCGGCGCGCCTGCGCCCAGGAGTGCCTTTTAAAACGAAAGGTGGCAACCACACCGTGGCCCTGATCGTTCAAAAATACGGCGGCTCCTCCCTCGAATCCGCAGATCGCATCCGCGCGGTAGCGGAGCGGATTGTGGCCACTAAAAAGCAGGGCAATGATGTCGTCGTGGTGTGCTCCGCTATGGGGGATACCACCGATGAGCTTCTCGACCTTGCAGCGCAAGTCAATCCCGTTCCCCCGCAGCGCGAAATGGATATGCTCCTTACCGCGGGCGAGCGCATCTCCAATGCGCTCGTGGCCATGGCGGTGGAGTCCCTGGGTGCGAAGGCCCAGTCCTTTACCGGCTCCCAGGCGGGCGTGCTGACGACCGAGCGCCACGGCAATGCGCGCATCGTTGACGTCACCCCCGGCCGCCTGACCGAGGCCCTAGAGGAGGGACAGATCTGCATCGTCGCCGGATTCCAGGGTGTGAATAAGGACTCGCGCGATGTGACCACCCTGGGCCGCGGCGGGTCCGATACCACTGCGGTCGCCCTGGCCGCGGCGCTGAAGGCGGATGTGTGCGAAATCTACTCCGATGTCGATGGCGTCTATACCGCCGATCCGCGCATTGTTCCGGATGCGCAAAAGCTAGAAAAGCTCTCTTTTGAAGAGATGCTGGAAATGGCCGCCGTAGGATCCAAGATTCTGGTCCTGCGCAGCGTGGAATACGCCCGCGCTTTCAATGTTCCGTTGCGAGTTCGCTCGTCTTATTCAAATGACCCCGGCACGTTGGTGACCGGCTCGATGGAGGATATCCCCGTGGAAGAAGCAGTACTTACTGGTGTAGCAACTGATAAATCCGAGGCGAAGGTAACCGTGCTGGGCATCCCAGATCGCCCGGGCGAGGCCGCGAAGCTTTTCCGCGTCATCGCCGATGCGGAGATCAATATCGACATGGTGCTGCAAAACGTCTCCTCCTTGGAGGACGGCACCACCGACATCACCTTCACCTGCCCGCGCGCCGATGGCCCCCGCGCGATGGAGCTATTGAGCAAGCTGCAGTCCGAGGGCGGCTGGTCCAATGTGCTTTACGATGACCAGGTGGGCAAGGTCTCCCTCGTTGGCGCCGGCATGAAGTCCCACCCCGGCGTGACGGCGGACTTTACCGAGGCCCTGCGCGATGTGGGAGTGAACATGGAGCTTATCTCCACCTCCGAAATCCGCATCTCCATGCTGACGCGCGAGGCGGACCTAGAGAAGGCGGCGCGCGCCCTGCACGATAAATTCCAGCTCGGCGGCGAGGAAGAAGCCACCGTCTATGCTGGAACCGGACGCTAAACCAGAACAAATAAAGAGGAAGACAATGACTACCGTTGCAGTCGTCGGCGCTACCGGCCAGGTCGGCCGCGTGATGCGCTCCATTTTGGAAGAACGCAATTTCCCGGCGGATAAGGTGCGCTTTTTCGCCTCCGCCCGCTCGGCCGGCACCGAGCTGGAATTCCGCGGCGAGCAGATCGAAGTGGAGGACTTGGCCGAGGTCACCGAAGAGTCCGTGGCCGATGTCGATATCGCGGTATTTTCCGCGGGCGGTTCCACCTCTGAGAAGTGGGCCCCAGTCTTTGCCGCCGCGGGCGCTACCGTGGTGGATAATTCTTCGGCCTACCGCAAGGACCCGGAGGTCCCGCTCGTGGTATCGGAGGTAAACCCCGAGGAGGCGAAGAACCCGCCGAAGGGCATTATCGCCAACCCGAACTGCACCACCATGGCCGCCATGCCGGTGCTGAAGGTCTTGCACGATGCCGCCGGCCTCAATAAGCTGCACGTATCGTCCTACCAGGCGGTATCCGGCTCCGGCTTGGCGGGCGTGCAGACGCTGGCTGCACAGGTCTATAGCGTGGGCGATCACAACGTGAACCTGGTCCACGATGGTTCCGGCCTCGATGATGAGGACCTGGGGCCTTTCGTTGCGCCCATCGCTTATAACGCCCTGCCCTTTGCCGGCAGCCTCGTCGATGACGGCAGCAACGAGACCAACGAAGAGCAGAAGCTGCGCAACGAATCCCGCAAGATTCTCGGCCTGCCGGACCTCAAGGTCGCCGGCACCTGTGTGCGCATCCCCGTCTTCACCGGCCACACCCTGACCATTCACGCGGAGTTCGACAAGCCCATCACCCCGGGGCAAGCAACCGAGCTTCTAAGCGATGCCCCAGGCGTGACGCTTGCCGATGTCCCCACCCCCCTCGCCGCCGCCGGCAAGGACGATTCCTTGGTCGGGCGCATCCGCCAGGATCAGACGGTAGATGACAATAAGGGCCTCGTGCTCGTCGTCTCCGGCGATAACCTGCGCAAGGGCGCTGCGCTTAATACCATTCAGATCGCAGAACTGTTGGTATAGCCGCAAGGTACCACCGCGCCGGGCAGAGCTGCGAAGCCTTGCCCGGCGCTTTGCAATATGAAAATTCGGCTCCTCGCTTCCCACCGCGGGAAGGAGGAGCCGAATTGTATTTAGTGGCGCTTAAACCTTAGTCTTCGTCTTTCTTGCCAAAGTCCAAGTCGCTGTCGACGGAAGGTACTTCCGGCTTCGTGTGCTGGACGTAGGTGACGGAAGGTGCGGGCTCTGAACGGTCGTAGTCGAGTTCATCGTCCTCTTCGAGCTCCTCGTGGATATCCTCGGCGAGGTGATCGATAAATTCCTGCGTCCCCATATTGGATGCTGCGGCTAGCATGCGCAGCTCGCGCTCATTCTTCTTGGTAAAGCGCTCGCGAGGGTCGAGCTTGCGGGCGACGAGATCGTGGGCACGCATGCGGCGATCGGATTCATCGGCAAGCATGCCGCGGTTTTTAATGCGGTTATAAACCATCACGAAAATCATCAGTAGGCCGAGGTAACCCAGGATGGGGTAGACGTTGCTGACCAGGGACTGGAAGCCGATGAAGGACAGGATGAAGCCGATGATGCAGGATGCGGCGTATACGGGGTAGAAGCGCTGTGGGTTATTGCGGGTCAGGCGCTTGCCCAGCGCGTAGAACATACCGATGGCAGTGTTAAAGACCATGCCGTAGATAACGAAGGTCATCAAGATGCCGAGAACTGGGTGGATGCCCGTAATCAGCTTCAGCACCGGCATGTCCTCGCCGTTGACGTCCTTGGCCTCGAAGAAGAGGGCGAAGACGAGCAGGGCCAGCAAGATGAGGTAAAGGAAACCACCGATGAGGCCGCCGATGCCCACGGCGCGGTTATCCAGGAAGTTACCGCCGATGACGATGGACATGGATACGGCCGTCATGACGTTCAGGCCGGTGTAGTTCAGGGCAGAAAGCCACCAGTTAGGCAGCGAGGTATTGACATTATCGATGGCCCAGGTGTTTAGGGATGCAAAGTCCACATCAGCCGTAAGGATGGTGTAGCCGGTGGCCAGTACCACGAAGACGATGATGAACGGGGTGATGGTACCGATGACGCGGGTGACGCGGTCCACATCCATAAGGCCCACCAGCAGCACGAGGATCAGCATGACGGTGCCGCCGACCCACACGGGGATGCTGGGGAATTGCTGGTTGATATTGGAGCCACCACCGGCGAACATGACGAAACCGATGGAAAACAGCGTAATCAGCGTGGACCAGTCCAAGATCTTGGCGGTGACTGGTGAAGCGATCTTGTTATAGACGGCAGTGTGTTCCACCGCTTGGAAATAGGAGCCCAGCTGCAGGATGGACACGCCGGTGACCATCATGAGGGCGGCGGCGAGGGCGATGCCCCACAGGCCCCATTCACCGAAAGCTACGAAGTACTGCATGGCTTCTTGGCCCGAGGCAAAGCCTGCGCCCACCACGACGCCAATAAACGCCATGGAAATTCCGATTGCGCGTTTAATCATGAGGGGAGAAACTCTCTTACTCACACTTGCCGGGCCCGGCTTTGGGAACGCGCGGGCCCGGATCGACGGTCGATTTATCACGTGTGTGTATCTAATAGAATCACATTTCACCCGTGACTTCACAGCTGAAATCGTGTCACTTTAGTATTTTTCTACCCCGACCTCAGGCTGCATGCGCCCGCTGCGCTGCCCTAAGTACCTGCACTTTGATAAGTATTGCGGCGAAAGTATGCGTCTAGGCGCTCGAACATTCGGGGGTATTAATTTGCGCCTTCGATGAGGTCCTTTCGGGCGCGCGCCACGCGGGAGCGGATGGTGCCAACGCGCACCCCGGCAATCTTGGCCGCTTCCTCATAGGTATAGCCCAGTACCTGGGTGAGGATGAGGGCTTCGCGGCGGTCGGCAGGGAGGGCATCGATAAGCGCCCGGGCATCGATCCAATCGCTCCAGGAACCGGAGTTTTCCGCGGCGGAGCTCATTGCGTCCTCGTATTGCGTGGCGGACTTGCGGGGCCTGGCCATATCGTGGCGGATATTATCCACCCAGACGCGCCGGGCCAGCGAAAGCAACCAGGTGCGCGCGGAAGAGCGAGCGGCAAAGCGCGGCAAGGCGCTGATGACGCGCAGGTAGGTCTCCTGCGTGAGATCGTCGGCGATTTCGGGGCCGCCCAGGTGGGCGAGGAGGCGCCAGACATCATCCTGGGTGGCCTTGATGAACTCCGTAAGCGCTGCTCGGTCGCCGCGCCCAGCCCGGAGGGCGAGCTCGGTGACGCGGGCGTCGTCTGCTGCGGAGTGGTGTGTCACCTGAATGAATCTACCAGTAGCTCCTGCATTTCTTATCCAAGGTTGCGGTGACTGGGGCATCGGCAAGCGGCAAATGTGCGGAAAGGTAGCGCAGTGCCGTTATACGTAGTAAGCTATGGGTTGTCCGTGATTGATAATTGACCCCAAATTATCAACTGATTGCCAGGAGGCAAAGACTTACCATGACTGATTCCACCGCTGATGA
This sequence comes from Corynebacterium sp. KPL2830, assembly GCF_040225635.1. Classification (NCBI taxonomy): domain Bacteria; kingdom Bacillati; phylum Actinomycetota; class Actinomycetes; order Mycobacteriales; family Corynebacteriaceae; genus Corynebacterium; species Corynebacterium sp. KPL2830. The sequence continues at coordinate 43,653 of NZ_JBEHFR010000020.1, forward strand.
CATCCTGAACAAGGGACAACGTCCCGCAGGTAAGGGCAATACTACCCGCCCGTCCGGCCAGCCCGTGCCTTCCGAGAACACGTCCGTGACCGCCGGTCCCCAGGGTCCGGTCGCGCTCAACGATATTCATCTCATTGAAAAGCTCGCCCACTTCAACCGTGAGCGCGTGCCCGAGCGTACCCCGCACGCCAAGGGTCACGGTGCTTACGGTGAGCTGCACATCACCGAAGACGTGTCCGCCTACACCAAGGCCAAGGTCTTCCAGAAGGGCACCGTCACCCCGATGATGGGCCGTTTTTCCACCGTCGCCGGCGAGCAGGGCTCCCCGGATACCTGGCGCGACGTGCACGGCTTTGCCCTCCGCTTCTACACCGAAGACGGCAACTTCGACATAGTGGGCAATAACACCCCGGTATTCTTCCTGCGCGATGGCATGAAGTTCCCGGACTTCATCCACTCTCAAAAGCGCCTGGGCTCCAATGGCCTGCGCGATGCCGATATGCAGTGGGATTTCTGGACCCGCAACCCAGAATCCGCCCACCAGGTGACCTACCTGATGGGTGACCGCGGCACCCCGAAGACCACCCGCCACCAAAATGGCTACGGTTCCCACACCTTCCAGTGGGTCAACGAAGACGGCGAGGCATTTTGGGTGAAGTACCACTTCATCTCCCGCCAGGGCGTAGAGAACTTCACCGATGAAGAGGCAACCGTGGAAGCTGGCCAGAACCCGGATAGCCACCGCGCGGATCTTTATAACGCCATCGAAGAGGGCAACTACCCCATCTGGGATGTCAAGGTACAGATCATGCCGCTTGCGGAGGCTGAAGATTACCGCTTCAACCCCTTCGATCTGACCAAGGTCTGGTCCAAGAAGGACTACCCGCTGCACGATGTGGGCTACTTTGAGCTCAACCGCAACCCGCGCAACTTCTTTGCCCAGATCGAGCAGGTTGCGCTGGATCCCTCCAATATCGTGCCGGGCGTTGGCCTGTCCCCGGACAAGATGCTCCAGGCCCGCGTCTTTGCCTACGCGGATCAGCAGCGCTACCGCATCGGGCCGAACTACAAGCACTTGCCGGTCAACCAGCCGCGCAATGCGGAGAAGGTCAATACCTACGAGCACGAGGGGCCGATGCAGTATTTCTACAATGCTCCAGAGGATCCGGTGTACTCGCCCAACCGCCATGTGAAGGGTACGGGCGTGCTTGACGATGCCGCAGTGAACAACCGCGAGGATCTAGAGACCACCACCGCGGCGGACCTCTACGTGAACCCGGACCCCCACGGCCAGGACTTGGTCCGCGCGCCGTACGTGCGCCACGCGGAAGACGATGACTTCGTCCAAGCGCGCGACCTGTACGAAAACGTCTACGACGACGCCGCCAAGGAGCGCTTGGTTACCAATATCACCAACGCGATGGCCGGCGTGTCCGAAGAAACCGAAGAGCGCGTGTACCAGTACTGGACCAACGTTCACCCGGACTTGGGCCAGCGCGTGCGCGAGGTCTTCGCTGAAAAGAAGTAGCACGCCACTGCGGTTGTACTGCTTCTTAGGGGCATAAATACAAGGCCGCCTTCGACCATCCCCGCGTCCTCACCCCACAGCGATCTGCTGTGAGATGGGTGCGGTGGGGTAATTGGTCGAAGGCGGCTTGTGCGTTAGGCGAGATTAATCGCAGCGGCGCATATTGTCTGCAACAAAGCTAGGCGCGCCCTGATCGATCCATTTGTCCACGTCATAGCACGGTGCGGTCAAACCACTATTTGCTACACCGATGGGCTCAATAGTTGTCCATGCGCCATCGTTAAAGCGCGCCCAGGCGGTCCAATCTGTACTGTCTTTGCCAAAATGAGCCCATTCCCCGTCGCAATCCGACACCAAAATATTGCCCATATCGGGCTCTAGAGAAGAGAAGGCGCTTGGGGAGCAATCACCTTTGGCTTGCGTGGTAGTGGTAGTGACTGTTGTCTCCTGCGGTGCAGGTGGTTGTGCAGTAGTCTCTGCCGGGGAGGTTGTGGGCGAGTCGGTCGTAGTCGCCGTTTGCTCCGTGGAACTTGTAGGGCTGGAGCTAGAGCTGGATTGTGCCACGGCGTCAGAAAACTGGGGCTCACTGGAATCGACAGAGTTATCGGCGTCATCGGCGCAGGACACCAATGCCATGCACAGCGGAAACGCGGCCGCGCACGCTAGCGTGCGGGAGAACGGGGATTTCAGGGGGATAGGCATGTCTTAATAGTAGATTCTCTTTGTTATGCGTGGGGATCGGCGCGCCTGCGGAAAGGGAATGACCTGCAGCGATAGGTTACTAGCATGATCAAACGCCTTGCCTCGACCGCGCCCACCGCGTCCGCGAGTTCCTCGCGGTGGCGCACACTCTTACTGCTCGTATTGCTCGCCGTACCGCTTATCGTTGGTACCGCAGTGGCGGCCTGGTCGCAGTGGGAACCGGCGCATGCGTGGTCGAGCGCCGCGCAGCCTTATGGCGCGCCGCAGGCGAATTCGACCTCGCCAGAGCTTAAGGAAGCCGCCGAGGCCGCCAGCCACGCCCAAGCGCAGGCTAGCATCCTGAAATCTGGCGCGGATCGGTTAAACAAGGGCACCAGTGAGCTGGATAAGGGTGCTGGGGAATTAGGCGAGGGCGTCGAAAAGCTCGCCGGTGGTTCGCAAGAGCTGGTGTCGGGGCTTAACCAGTTGCAGTCAGGGACCAATACCCTCGGCGGAGGGGCGACGGAACTGGCCAATACCGTCGGCGGGGCCGTCGACCAGGTCGTGGGACTGGGAGCCGTCCAAGGCCAAATCCTGGAAGCCATCGACGGTACGGTGCGCGACCTGGAGGGAAATAATTCCAAGGAAGCGAAACAAGTTCGTTCTCAGCTGGGGGATTTGCGCAAGCAGGTGGAAAACTTCCGCCTCGATGAATCCCTGACCGGGGAGCTGAAGAAGCTGAAGGACGGCTCGCGCGATCTCTCCAACCAGCTGGCGGTAAGCGGCTATGCTTATCACGATGGCATCAACCAGGCCGTGGCAGGCGCGCAGCAGCTCAACCAGTCCATCGCGGAGCTTAATAGCCGCGTGGATGAGGCGCTCGATGGGGTGGGCCAGCTTGACGATGGCGCCGGCAAGCTCACCGGCATGGCGGAACAAAACCAATCGAACCTGGGCGAGGTGCAGCGCTCGTTGCCGCCCGCACACGTGGGGCCGGAGGAGGATGTGAGCCAGCTGAGCCCGGTCATCGCCATGCTCATTTCCGCGCTCGTCCTGCTGGCTGGCTCCGCGGCCGGGGTGGCGTGGAAATTGGGATTCCGCCCGTGGCTGATGGTCCTGGGCGGATCGCTGGCCGCGGTGGCCATCGGGGAGATCCTGCTCTTCGTCTTGTCCATTGGCCTTACCCCTATCGCCGCCGTGGCCGCCGGCGGGGCGCTGTTCTTGGGTGCCCTGTCCTCCGCGCTTATCGTGCGGGGCCTGCTCGAACTGTGTGGCATGACCGTGGGGTCCATCCTCGCCGCAATCTTTGGCATTGGGCAGACCGCGTTGGTGGGGTGGCTGTGGAAATCCGCGGCCATCGCCGGGGTGGATAAGGTATGGCAGGTAGTAGCTAACCTTTTGCCGCTCAACTGGACAACGGCCGCCGTCACCGTGGCGGGCAACGATGGTGAGGCAGTGGTGCTGTGGACCGGTATTGCCGTCTTGGGCGCTATCACTCTTGTAGGTCTGAGTGCAGTGAAATGGTTCGTGCCTGCCAGGAAGGACTCAAAAACAGGCGCTAAAGTCTGAAATTTTATACTTAAATAGCCAAAAGCTTGTATAAAGCTGGCAATATTTGCCATCGCTATGGTTGGAATGCGAGGAGTGTTATTCTTACTAGTGCTCACGCCGCCTACTTAGGGGGTAGGCGAACGGCTTGCGCCGTTGTGAGTGATAGGGAATAGGGACGACGCGGTGCTGTAGGGGCGCCGCGTCGTTTCCCGTTTTACCCAGGGTTAAACGACAAAACGGGGTTAAACGACAAAACGTGTTGTTTTTCGGCGTGTCGAGTTAAACGACATTTTGTGTTGGTGGGGGTAGGGGTTTA
>NZ_JBEHFR010000021.1:0-44705 GCF_040225635.1 Corynebacterium sp. KPL2830
AAGTGAAATAATCCTAATACCAGCACGCCAGACCGGCTAAACATATAACTTCACCAACACATCCTGTCGTTTAGGCCAAGGCGAAGGCGCCCGTCGTCAGCGCCACAGAGGGCACGCAGCCGGCTTAAAGGCGCAATGAATTTTGGCTCCGGGTTTATACCCGGAGCTTTTTTGCGTGCTGGGGCGGCAAGCACTTGGCATCGACCACGCGCCGGGCCAGCGCCCGGTCCCCCATCTTGGCCGCAAACGCCATGCGCATGGTGATATCGTGCTCGGGGGCGGGGCCGCAGGTTATGGCATCCCCCGCAGAAATGCGCCCGGGCGAGATGACGCGGAAGTACACGCCGCAATCACCGCGCGCGGTCCACCGCTTGAGCCAGCCCTTCTCCTGCACCCAGCCGGAAAAGGTAGCGCACGGCTGGCGGGGTATGGAGACCTCGAGCGTGGTCGTACCGATGTGGAGGCGTTGATTGATAAGCAGCGCGGAGAGATCAATACCGCGCGTGGTGAGGTTCTCCCCGAAAGACCCTGAAGCCAGCGTGCGGCTCAGCGAATCCTCCCAATAATCCAGTTCCTCGCGGGCATAGGCATAAACGGCTTTGTCACTTCCACCGTGGTGATCGCTATCGCCGATAGAATCACCGCGCACGCCAGAACCATCGCCGTAATTGGGTCCGGGAGCGGAGATATCGATAAAGGATTGCGGGCGCTTGTCGATGCCCGAAAACTCATGCCTCCCGCTCGGATCCGGCCTGCGCACGGCGACGTTGGTGGAAATAACCTGCATATCAGTCACTGTAGTCGCGGGTAAGTGCCTCCGCAGTGAGAATATCCCGGTAAAACAGCTCCGGGGCCAGCGAAACCGCCTCCGCGAGCTGCGGGAGGGCGTTATCCAGCGCGGAGGCCACGGCTGGATCGGTGAGCTTCCCATTGGCCACCCCGCGCGCGGTGATGGCAAAAACATAGGAAATAAACGGCATCCAGGCAGAGCCGCCAAAATCCGTGTTTCCTTCCCCAAAGGCGTCCAAGGCGAGCAGGGTGTGCAATACCGACTTATCAACGCCCAATTGCTGCAGCGTCACCCGCAATTGCAGCGCGGTTGTGCGCAGATTGGACATGGTCCCCAGACGGGTCAGCGCCAAGTCGTTATCGAAGCACTCGCGCAGCGCGGCGATGCGGTGGGCGTCATCGCACAGCTGCGCGCTGTCAGTAGCGGGCGTTGGGGCCTCGCCGGTGGCGCTCATGAGCAGCATAGGGCGGGTGACATCGTCTACTCCCGTGGTGGCCGTCCGCCACAGCGAGGGGGAGCCGGACTGTTCGACGTGGGCCTGGTTGGCATCGGCAAGCGCGGCGAGCACGGAAGACGGATCCGTGGCCTCTTCCCCATCGCTGCTAAAGGAACGGGTAATCAGGCCCGTGCGCACCAACGCGCGCATTCGCTGGCCGCGCTCGAAATCCACCTGCATGAGCGCATCGAGGCTGGCGCGCGGATCGGCCTCGATGTCCTTGATAACGCCCTCGAAGGTCTCCTTGGCCTTGGGGGCAAGGCGGCGCAGGGCGGCATAGGTCTCCCACGTGCCGGCGGTATTCTCGCTCTCGCCATCGTGGAAGATGATGAGCGAGCTTGCCGGCGGGTACTGCGGGGCGGCGAGATCGCTGGCCGGTTCATCCTCGCGGAAGTCCACGATGAGATCGCCCGCCTCGTGCAATTCCTCCGGCAGCTCGAAGCCCTCCTCCACCGGCTCCAAGGGCAGAGGCTCGCTGGCGGGGTTGCCAAGCGGCCACGCCCACGCCAAAAGCTCCACCTCCTCTTCGTGGGTTTGCTCGGGCATTAAAATGCCGTCTTCGATGGTGGCGCGGGCGACCAGCGGCGCCTTGCGCACCGTGGCGATGGCGGCATAGATCAGATCGCTTGCCGCGGTTGCCTCGTATTCCATCACGCGTCGGTCCATGCTGCGTTTCAGATGCGCCGCGCGCTCCTTATCCGGCAGGCCTTCCAGGTACTCCTCGTAGGACAGCGTGGACCACAGGAGGTAGAGCTCCAGCGAGGACTTCTTGGTCAGCGCGGCCTTAAGGGCGCGATTCGGCACGGAGAGCGTGTTTGTCGCCTCCGTCGAGCCATTGGCGGTAACGAGATCCCGGATCTTCTGGTTCTTATCAATGACCACGAATTTCGCCAGCGGCAGCGGCTCCGGCGAGTGCACCGTAAAAAGCGCATCCGCATCCAGCTGATCCGCCAGGATGACCTGCTTGTCCATATAATCCACGGGCTCGGCCGCGGTGCGCTTCACGCGCGTTCGGATGGTTGCCGGAATGACCTCAAAGGTCAGCTCGTAGCCGGCCTCGCTGCTGATGGTTTCCTCGCGCACCGATTCGTCTTCGCCAAATACGCGTTGGCCCTTTTCCATGTGAATGGGCTTATCGGGAGACGAGGCCAGGGCATAGCTAAACGGCGAGAGGTTACCCAGCGCATCGATGAAGCGGAAGTTGGTGCCGCGGGGCCCCTCGTTCTTGGAGCGCATGTGAAGGGTTTCGGCAAAGTTGAGATAGTGGACATCGACAAGCTCTTCGCCCTTAAACAGGCTAAAGCGATACCGGCCCACCCAGGGGTCCTCGAAGACGTCGCCCGGTAGGACCTCATGGATTCCCTCCGGCAGCTCATCTTCTAAGATTTCTTCCTCTTCCCCGCCGATGGGGACATAGGTCAGCTGCAGGTGCAGTGGGGTATTGACCAAGAGGCGCGGCGATTTCGTGTACACCAGCTCGCCGTCCAGCCCGCGCGCGTTGGGCAGGGACTTGACCGCCATATCCCAGGAAAAATCCGCGCCTTCCGCGACGGTGATGGTGGCCTTGTCCTGGCGCGGCACAGCAATGGAGAAGGAATATTCTGCCGCTAGCTCAAAGATGGACCAGCCTTCCCACGCGCCATGCGGGCGCGGCTGGTTATCCGGGGCAGGTGTTAGCTGCGTGCCGGTCGGTGCGATGAAGGTGTACGCGCCCTGCGGGATGGGCTGCGTGCTATCGACGGGGCGGTGCGCGGAATCGAGCAGCAGGCCGCCATTGGCAATACCCGCAAACTCCAGGGTCTGCTCCGCAAACGTTACGGCAAGGTGGGTAAAGGGCTGTGGCATGGAAACCCACAGGCCAGGTTCCTCACCGGCGACGTAGTAAAACTTGCGGGTGACCTCCGTGCCATCCAATAGCTGCGTGGTCACGGTCCATTGCGGGTCTTCTGGTTCATAGGCCGCGCTCACGGCTGGCAGGTAAAGCTCTAAAGTATCGGTATCCGGCGAGAGGCGAAGATGCGGGACCCCCTGAAAAACCGCCGCGTCTAGAAAAGATGATAGCTGGCTACGAAACTTCTCCTGGCTCATTTACACCAGCCTAGATCATTTTTGAAAAGATGTGGATTCTGCAGGCAGAGACCAAAAAGGCTTTCATCACCGCCGGTGATGAAAGCCTTCGCGCGTGATTAATCGCGTGGATTAGTGGAAGAAGTTACGCCACGCATTCGGGTTGATGGTGATGATGCCCAGCTTTTGCGCCAAGAAGGCAATGGCCCCGATGGCCAGCGAGGCGATACCGGCGCCCGCGATGCCGGCGAGGAGCCCGCTCTTGGAAGAGCCGTTATCGGTATCAGCGTCGTTACCGGGCTGATCGGATGCAGAATCGTCTGCCTGGTCGTTGCCGCCCTGGTCATCGTGCTTTACCCACCATTCATTCAAGGTGAGCTTGGCCAAGGTGGTGTTATCGATGTAGTCACCGCGTACAGGATCGGTGTGGGTGGCCTTCGCACGAAGGGCCTCCGAGCCAGCACCCTTGAAGAAGAATGGGACGACCTGGTTGGTGTGCTGCGTGGAGTACCACTGGTGGCCAGAGGGCAGGGTGTTGTTACCGCCACCGTTCATGGAGTTGAACTTGCCCTCAGAGCGCTCATTGGCACCGGAGAGGTATCCCGTTTCGTGGTCAGCGGTAACCACCAACAGGGTCTCGTCCCAGGAGGAGTTTTCTTCTACCCAGTCGATAGCGGCATCGACGGACTTATTAAAGTCCTGTACCTCTTCGATATCGCGGGCAGATTCGTTGCCGTGGCCGCTCCAGTCGATGGCACCGCCTTCGATCATGACGTGAAAACCCTCGTCATTTTGGCCCAGCGCGTTGAGGGCGCCGGTGGTCATGGTGGGAAGGTCGACGAGATCGTTAAACGGAATGTCATAGGGCACTGTGGACTCGCCGGAGCGCCCCTGCTGCAAAGTAGAGGCCACAGGCGCCAGGCCGAAGTACTTCTCCCCTGCTGCGACATCGCCTTGGGCCAAGGCCTCAAATTGCTCCTTGGTTTCGGCGTAGTTCCAGTCGGACTCGCCGGAAGACAGCTTGTTGTAGACCTCTTCAGATAGGTACTTGTACTTGGCCTCATCCTTCTTCTTATTGTCATCGTCGTAGAACGGGTGGCCGGCACCCATGATGACATCGAGATCAGAATTGAACATCTCATCCGCAATCTCCAGGTAGTTATTGCGGGAAATGTTGTGCGCGGCCCAGGAAGCCGGGGTGGCGTGGCTAAACGGCACGGAGGAGACCACACCGGCGGACTTTCCGGCCTTCTTGGCGCGCTCGGAGGTGTTTTCCTGCTCGTGACCGTAATCGTTCACGCCCAGCTTGCCGTTATCGGTCTTCACGCCGGTGGACATGGCGGTGCCGGCGGCAGAGGAATCGGTGTATCCCTTATCCACGTACTCATGGCTAGCCCACGCCTTTTGTGGGTCATAGGAAGAGTTATTTGGGTAAGTGGTCATGGACAGGCGGTTGAAGTCTTCGAAGCGCTGCACGGATGCGCCGTCGAGTTCTTCTGGGCCTTCGGCGCTAAATGCGCCATCGACCAGGCATTTGGACTGGCCGGTTTCGTAGAGGTTATTAAATGCCACGTGGCCGTAGCCCATGCCATCACCAATCATGTAGATGATGTTCTTTGGGCCCTGGGATTCGGCGGCGGTGGCTGGGGCAATTGCGCCAGCGGTAGCCACGGTTGCGGCTACGGCAGCGGTGCCAATGCGGAGAGAGGTACGCATGAATTGTCCTTTGTGGAAGTGAGAGATGAAGAGATGGTGGCCTTGCGAGCAAGAGAGAAATGACCCAAACATGGTTGGGTGCAAAGCCTTGAATTGAAGATAAAAGCGTGATTTAACCATGAAAGGAACTGGGCGTTAATAGCTCCTAAACACCGCCGGAACATCTCGTGGCGGGCCTTAGTCCTTGCCCCACTCCCCCTTCGTCACCGCCAGAGTGCCAGCCCGGTGCCGGATTAGTGAAGCAAAACCCACCTCTGCCTACCCCGCGCCGGGCTGGGGCTATTACACTGTGTGTTTATGATTAAACCGAGCGATTCCACGTCGTACCGCTACACCCCTGAGCTGGCGAACCAAATCGAAAAGACTTGGCAGCAGTATTGGAAGGACCACGAGACCTTTAACGCGCCCAACCCGGTCGGTTCGCTAGCCACGGGTGCGGGCGAGCTGCCCAAGGAAAAGCTCAACGTGCAGGACATGTTCCCCTACCCTTCCGGTGCGGGCCTGCACGTGGGGCACCCGTTTGGTTATATCGCCACCGATACTTATGCCCGCTATAACCGCATGCTGGGCAAGAACGTGCTGCACACCATGGGCTATGATGCCTTCGGTTTGCCGGCCGAGCAGTACGCCATCCAGACCGGTACGCACCCGCGGACCACCACGATGGCCAATATCGACAATATGCGCCGCCAGCTGGGAATGCTGGGCTTGGGCCACGATCCGCGCCGCTCGGTGGAATCCACGGATCCAGAGTTCTTTAAGTGGACCCAGTGGATCTTCCTGCAGATTTATAACTCCTGGTTCGATGAAGAGCAGCAAAAGGCCCGCCCCATTGCTGAGCTCATCAAGGAATTGGAGGCCAATAAGCGCACCACCAAGGACGGGCGCTACTACGAGGACTTGTCCGCGCAGGAGAAGGCCCAGGCCGTCGATGAGTTCCGCCTGGTCTACCTGTCCAACTCCACGGTGAACTGGTGCCCGGGCTTGGGCACCGTCTTGGCCAACGAGGAGGTCACCGCGGAGGGCAAGTCTGAGCGCGGCAACTTCCCGGTATTCCGCAAGAACCTGTCCCAGTGGATGATGCGCATTACCGCGTATTCGGATCGCCTGCTCGATGATCTGGAGCTGCTGGATTGGCCGGAGAAGGTCAAGTCCATGCAGCGCAACTGGATCGGTCGCTCTCGCGGTGCGGAGGTAACCTTCCCCGCGGAAGGCTACGGCATCGACGTGTTTACCACGCGCCCAGATACGCTCTTTGGCGCGGAATACGTGGTCTTGGCACCGGAACATGAGCTTGTCGATGCCCTCTTGTCCCCCATTCCTTACGACGATGACGTGGATGAGCGCTGGACCTACGGCAACGATGACCCGAAGGAAGCTGTCGAGTCCTACCGCGCGGATATCGCAGCGAAGTCGGACCTGGAGCGCCAGGAAAACAAGGAAAAGACCGGCGTATTCCTGGGCACCTATGCCACCAACCCGGTCTCCGGCAAGCGCATCCCGATCTTCATCGCGGACTACGTACTGACCGGTTACGGTACCGGCGCCATCATGGCCGTTCCCGCGCACGATACGCGTGACTATGAGTTTGCCCAAGCCTTTGGCCTGCCGATTACGGAGGTCGTCTCCGGCGGCAATATCGAGGAAGAAGCCTGGACCGAGGACGGCGCGTTGGTAAACTCCGCCAACGATAAGGGCTTGGACCTCAATGGCCTGAATAAGGCGGAGGCCATCGCCGAGGCCATCGAATGGCTGGAAAAGGACGGCTCCGGCCGCGGCAAGATTCAGTACAAGCTGCGCGACTGGCTCTTCGCCCGCCAGCGCTACTGGGGCGAGCCCTTCCCCATCGTTTACGACAAGGACGGTATGGCTCATCCGCTGCCAGAGTCGATGCTGCCGGTTGAGCTGCCCGAGGTGGAAGACTACAAGCCGGCCTCCTTCGACCCAGAAGACAAGGACTCGGAGCCGCAGCCACCGCTGGCCAAGGTCCGCGACTGGGTAGAGGTAGAGCTGGACTTGGGCGATGGCCCGCAGACCTACTACCGCGATACCAACGTTATGCCCCAATGGGCGGGTTCTTCCTGGTACCAGCTGCGCTATATCGATCCCCGCAATAGTGAGGCATTCTGCGATATCGAAAACGAGCGCTACTGGACCGGCCCGCGCCCAGATGAGCACGGCGAGAACGATCCGGGTGGTGTGGATCTGTACGTCGGCGGCGTCGAGCACGCCGTGCTGCACCTGCTCTACGCCCGCTTCTGGCACAAGGTGCTCTTTGACCTGGGCTTTGTCAGCTCGCAGGAGCCGTATCGCCGCCTGTACAACCAGGGCTACATTCAGGCCTACGCCTATACCGATTCCCGCGGCGTGTATGTCCCTGCCGCGGAGGTAGAGGAAAAGGACGGCAAGTTTTACTACAACGGCGAAGAGGTTAACCAGGAGTACGGCAAGATGGGCAAGTCCCTGAAAAACGCCGTGGCCCCGGACGATATTTGCCGCGACTTTGGCGCCGATACCCTGCGCGTGTACGAGATGTCCATGGGCCCGCTGGATACCTCCCGCCCGTGGGCGACCAAGGACGTCGTCGGTTCGCAGCGCTTCCTGCAGCGCTTGTGGCGCCTAGCCATCAATGAGGACACCGGTGAGTTGGCAACTACCGATGCCGAGCTCACCCAGGATGATCTGAAGCAGCTGCACCGCACCATCGCGGGCGTGCGCGATGATTATGAGAACCTGCGCCTCAACACGGTCGTGGCCAAGCTCATCGAGTACGTCAACTACCTGACCAAGACCTACCGCACCGAAGCGCCGCGCGCGGCTGTAGAGCCCATTGCCCAGCTGGTCTCCCCCATCGCCCCGCACATTGCAGAGGAACTGTGGCAGCGCTTTGGCCACGATGAGACCATCACCTACGAGCCACTCCCCTCCTTTGAGGAGAAATACCTGGTAGATGATGAGATCCAGGTGCCAGTGCAGATCAACGGCAAGGTTAAGTCCCGCATCAACGTCGCGGCCGATGCTGACCAAGACGCCGTATTCGAGGCTGCTTTTGCCGATGCCAAGGTGGCCGACCTTACCTCCGGCAAGAACGTGGTGAAGAAGATCTACGTTCCCGGCCGGATGGTGAACCTGGTGGTTAAGTAACCAATGAGCGTGGACGTCTCGGGCCTCTCGCCGTCCAATCAGGACTACCTCAAGGCCCTGTTTAAGTTGGGCGAATGGCACGACGAGCCCGTGACGGTGAAGATGCTCGCCCAGCACATAGGCGTTAGGCTCTCCAGCGCGTCGGATGCGGTGCGGCGGCTAGAGAAAAAGGGCCTCGTCACCCATACGCCTTATGGTGCCATCGGGCTGAGCACCGAGGGGCGTGCCTTTGCCCTTGCCATGGTGCGGCGGCACCGCCTCATCGAGACCTTCCTGGTGGAATCCCTGCATTACCGCTGGGACCAGGTCCACGCGGAGGCTGAGCAATTAGAGCACTGCGTCTCTGACTTCTTTTTGGAGCGCATAGACGCTGAACTGGGGTTCCCGCACCGCGATCCGCATGGAGACCCTATTCCTAGCGCCACGGGTGACTACCCCGCAGACTACGCCGCGACCCCCGCGTCCGAGCCAGGAGATCTGCGCAAACTCAGCGATTTAGAGCCCGGTGAGGCCGGCGTAGTCGATCGGATCAGTGATGCAGATGCCGATCTGCTGCGCTTTTTTAGCGAGAATAACCTGATCATCGGCGCTGTCGTGAGCGTGCGGGATAGCCAACCTTATTCCGGCGGGATGGCACTGCGCGTAGAGGGCAGCCAGAACGAGAATGCCCAGAACGAATATTCCGCGGCGTTTTCTTTGAGCTCGCACGCAGCCCGCGCCGTGTGGGTGCGCATGTAATTTTCCTGCCCCTTCCCTTCTGAAGGGAAGGGTATTTACGCATGTCAATGGTGGTTAGTTGCGGCGTAGTTAAAAGTACGTTAGATCTGTAGTTGAAGCAGAAAGTGCGCCTCGGCGCAGCCACTAAGGAGCGAGATGACTACAGCCTCGACGCCAGCGTGCGGTACTAAGACCGCCGCTAATCTTGTGTATTTTTCCTCGGTCAGTGAAAATACCCGCCGATTCGTCCACAAACTGGGCTTTCCGGCGGCACGCATTCCATTGCGGCCGAAGCGCGAAGGAATGCTCTATGTCACCGAGCCCTTTGTGCTCATCGTCCCGACCTACGGTGGCGGCAATATCAAGGCGGCGATTCCGGTGCAGGTGCGCCAATTCCTCAACGTTCCGGAAAATCGCGCGCTCCTGCGCGGCGTCATCACCTCTGGAAATACCAATTTTGGTGAGGCGTATTGCTGCGCCGGGCCACAGATAGCCCGAAAGTGCGGGGTGCCTGAGCTCTACCGCTTTGAGCTGCTCGGCACCGACCGCGATGTTGCCCGCGTACGGGAAGGGTTGCAGGACTTCTTTGCGCACCACCTCTACCCCACCGCCCACGCGTCCATTGCCTGACGGCTAGGGCCGCGAAGACAAAGAAAAGAGAAAATACCGATGAAATATCAAGAGCTCATTGAGCGATCCCAAACCCCGCCGCATTTTCGTCACGATGCCTCCACGCCGCTGCGCCCAGTGAACTGGAATCGCATCTGGGATGACAAGGACTTGGAGGTATGGAACCGTCTGACCTCGAATTTCTGGCTGCCGGAGAAGGTCCCGCTTTCCAATGACCGCAATGACTGGTCGCGCATGGACCCAGCCGAACGCGACCTCACCATCCGGGTCTTTACCGGGTTGACGCTACTGGATACCGTGCAGGCTACCGTTGGCGAAATTAGCCAGATTCAAGATGCTCGGACGGAACATGAGGAGGCCGTTTATACCAATATCGCCTTCATGCAGGCGGTGCACGCGCGGAGCTATTCGTCCATCTTTTCCACCCTGGCCAGCACCGAAGAGATCGAAAAATCCTATGCGTGGGCCGTGGATAACCCAGTATTGCAGCAGCGCGCTACCAGTGTGATGGTGCATTACTACGGCGACGACCCACTAAAGCGCAAGGTTGCCTCTACCCTCTTATCCTCGTTGCTGCTGTACGCGGGCTTCTATCTTCCACTGCACTTTAGCGTGCACGGGAAGCTGACCAATACCGCTGACATGATCAGGCTCATCCTGCGGGATAAGGCGGTCCACGGCTACTACTCCGGATACAAGTTCCAGCGAGGACTAGACCACGCCACGGAAGCTCGCCGCGAAGAAATGCGGGAATTTACCTTTGACCTGGTGCGCAAGCTCTATGGCCTGGAGATGCGCTATTCCGGCGAGCTCTATGAACCATACGGGCTTATGGATGATGTTGCTACGTTCGTGCGTTATAACGCCAATAAAGCCCTGATGAATCTGGGCTATCCCAACCTCTTCCCGTACGAGGAATGCCAGGTCAACCCGAAGATCCTTGCGGCACTCACGCCAGGATCGGATGAAAACCACGACTTCTTTTCGGGGTCGGGCTCCTCTTATATCATCGGCAAAGCCGTAGAGACCTCCGATGCCGACTGGGATTTCTAAAACCAACAAGTCTCCACACGAAAGGACACACATCATGAAACTTCTTGTACTCGTCGGCAGCCTACGGCGGGAAAGCATCGCGAAGAAGATCGCCAACCATGCCATGGAACTGGTCCCTGAGCACGTAGAGTGCCAGCGCTATGACCTGCGCACACTCCCGCTTTATGATTTCGACTACGACGATCCTGGCGTGGAGGATAAACCCACGCCGGAAGAGTACACCGATTTCCGTAAAGCAATTAAGGAAGCGCATGCCATTTTGTTCGTGACCAGCGAGAATAACCGGACCATCCCGGCGTGTTTAAAAAATGCCATCGATATTGGGTCCAAGCCCAATTCCGATGTCGCCTGGAAAAATAAGCCAGCTGGCATCATCAGCCACTCCGTTGGCCGCATGGGTGGTTATTCTTCCCACAAGAATGTGCGCCTAGCCCTGTCCTACTTCGATATGCCGATGCCCGGTCAGCCCGAGGTATTCTTGGGCAATTCTCCCCAGCTCATCGGCGAGGATGGAAAGATCGAGCCAACCAGCACGATTGATTTCGTGCGGGACTACCTCGAGCGTCTTTTAGCGCTGGTACCTGCAGCTCCGCAACACTAGGAGCTACCTCTTCCTAGCAGCGAGGCGGTTAATCCCAGTATTCCGTGGCGCATAGCGAGATGCCGTGCGCCCGGATTCCCTGGCCTGCTTCAATTGGAGCATCAACAATGAGCGGGAGCCCGTCGATTTCGCATACCCAGAACTCCCCTCCCCCAAACTCATTGGTCTTTTTCTCGACATTGTTCACGGTGCCCGCTACCTCGACCTGCGGATTGAGAAGGCTGGGCTTGTAGTTTTGATAAAACCGTTCCGTGGCTGGGGATCGCAGCGAAAACTCCGCCGGTTCCGTTAATTCATAGTCCAGCGCAACGACTGCGGGCCGCACTCGGCCGCGCAGTTTTTCGCCGCCCACGGGGTTTCCGGTGGGAAGCGTGAAGGGGGCATCGCTAAGCACCGCCCATCGGAGATCTTCCATTTCTAAGATGCCAATAAAAGGCATGGCGCGATATAGCGTTGCCTCCGCGTCTTCTCCACCCCGGAACGACGGCAAAACGGTCCACTCTCCCTCGTACTCCATCGCCGTGACGGCGATGCCGGAGGGATCCGCGTAGTAGATCACTTGATCAAAAGCAGGTGCATCCCATAAGGTCCGCTTTGCGGGTAGTTCCGCGATGAGTTCCTCGGTGTCCAGGAAATCGAAGCCGCAGGTACTAAAAAGTTTATCCATGCCCGCCATCATAGACAGCCGGCTGCCTGACCGGAGTTGCAGGCGACCAAAAAACGCCGCTGGGTAATTCGCAATACCTAATAATGGATAATATCCAGTACACTATTGAACCCATAAATAGGTTATGAAAAGCGAAGTATATGCGATTAACTTAGCGAAAGTATAGTCTGCATGGATTATTGGTAAACCTGATCCAGTACATCTAAAAACGATAGGGGTTGATGGATCAACCCTGTTCATTAATCCACAGTTGAGTAATCAACTGCGCAGTATATAATGCTATTTAAGTCAAAGCTTAAGGGAGATACTGTGCGCCCAGAAGAAAGTGCAGCGTGGGCGGACTTCGTAGCGATGCAGCGGGCGCTGCACAAGGAGTTAACTCACGAGTTGCAGGTAGCCGCGAATGTAAGTGAGGCCGACTATGCGGTGCTGGCCGTCCTGCAGCGCCGCCGTGGGCAGAGCACCCGGCCGCATGAGTTGGCCGCGGAACTTGGGTGGGAGAAATCGCGCCTGCACCGACAACTGGTCCGGATGGAGGGGCGCAAGTTGGTGACGAGGCGGCACGCGGAGGAGTTAGGACCCCGCGCTATTGCCGTCACAGTGACGAAAGTCGGCGAGGAAGCATTCGCCACAGCACTGGAGAGCCATACCGCGAAGGTGGACGATAAGGTGGTCTCCGTCCTGACCGAAGAGGAGCTGCGGCAGCTGGGGGCCATCTCGAGGAAGATAACGCGGCACTTGGCGGGCGAAACCTAGAATTCAAGTAGGCCAGACGGCACAGGAAAGGCACCCCGCCAGGAGTGACGGGGTGCCTGCCTAGTTGTAGGCCCTAAAGGACGAAGGCCTTAGGAAATCTTCAGCACCGTGCGGCCGTGGTGGTTGCCGTTGATGAGCGATTGCGCTTCCTTTACCGCATCTTCCAGGGGAAGGGTATTGGTCAAGGACTCCAGGATGGACAGGTCCAGGGTGCGGGCGAGGAGCTGCCAAGCATTCTGGCGGTAGTGCAGCGGGGCATCGACGGAGTTCACGCCGGCCAAGTGCACGTTGCGCAGGATGAAGGGCATGACGGTGGCGGGCAGGTCGGGGCCGCTGGCCATACCGGTGGCGGCAACGGTGCCGCCCCACTTGGTACGGGCCAAGACATTGGCTAGTTCCTGGGAGCCGGAGGTGTCCACGGCGCCAGCGTAGATGGCCTTTTGTAGGGGCTTGCCCGGCTCGGTGAATTCGGCGCGGTCAATGATCTCATGTGCGCCGAGCTCGTAGAGGTAGTTGGCGTAATCGTCGGGGCGGCCGGTCATGGCGTGGACCTCGTAGCCGGCATTGCGCAGAAGGTTGACGGCAATGGAGCCGACGCCGCCGGTGGCACCGGTGACGAGAACGGGGCCCTCGGGAAGCCCGCGCAGCGAGTTAACGCACAGCGCCGCGGTGTAGCCGGCGGTACCGACGGCAGCTGCCTGCTCCGCGGTGAAATCTGCAGGTAGGGCAACGGTGGCGCGGGAATTGACGCGCTGCTTCGGGGTGTAGCCGCCGTGGCGGAATTCGCCAAGGCCGTCGCCAAAGGAGGCAACGAGGGTACCCACCGGCAGGCGCTGCACATTGGAATCGGATACGGTGCCGACCACATCAATGCCGGGCACCAGTGGGTTGGTGCGGACGACGCCGGGATCACCGGTGATCGCCATCGCGTCCTTGTAGTTCAGCGAGGAATAAGAGACGTCAACGGTCAGGTCGCCCTCGCCGAGGAATTCTCCATCCTCAAAGGAGGTAGTGACAGATTTGTCTTCGTTACGGGTAACAAGTAGCGTGCTCATGCTCACCATGGTACGTGAATTGTGATGCAAGCATTTTTGGGCGGCTAACGAGCGGGGGAGCAGAGCTTGGCGATGTCCGCAGCGGTCTGCTTGGCAAAAGGGCTCACCCCGGTAATCGTTGCGGAACCGGGGCCCGTCCACGTTCCGTAGCCGACGAGGAAGAGGCCCTCGACGGTGGGGGTGCGGCCATCGAGAAGCGTGCGGAAAGGCCCCAGCGCCGGGCGGAACCCGGTGCACCAGATGAGGTGATCTGCCTTCACCTCATCGAGGCTGGAGAACATGGGGGAGGACTTAAGCAGTCCCTCATCGCGGGCGCGTTTGACGGGAGGAACGACGACGATATCGCCCAAGTTGGTATCCGCGCCGGGATCGGGCTCACCGCGCATCATGGCATTAAGGCGGGCGCGGTTGCGCTGGAAAAGCACGCGGCCGTCAACGTCATCGGGCATCCACCGCGGCGTCTTCGCCGTAAACCAGGTGGTATCTACGCCAGAGAGCACGAGCTCTGCGGCAATCTGGGCCCCGGAATTGCCCGCCCCAACAACGGCGACGGACTCGCCACGGAAGGGATCGGGCCCAGGGTAGACCGCCGAGTGCCATTGCCGCCCGGCAAAGGAACCGGGGTAATAGGGGATAAACGGCGAGGACCACGTGCCGGTAGCCGCCACCACGGTGCGCGCGGTGAGGCGCTCGTCACCGGTGGTGACATGAAAGCGCTCGCCGTCGTGGGTGACCTCCTGGACCCGCACCGGCCGGCGTACGGGCAGGTCATAGCGCTGCTCGTAGCGGGTGAAGTAATCGATGACGTGGCTGGCGGGCGGAAATCCGTCGTGGTGGGGCATCGGCAAGCCGGGCAAGTTGGAAGACGCGCTATTGCTAAAGAGCGTGAGCGACGGCCACGCGTGGCGCCAGGCCGCGCCAGGGGAGGGCTCGGCATCAAGGATCTGGAAGTCGAGTCCCCTCTTGCGCAGGTAATAGCTGGTGGCCAGGCCGGCTTGCCCGCCGCCGATAACGATGCAATCGAGCATTAAATGAGCTTTCTTTCGCGGGCTACGGTCACCGCGGCCGTGCGGGTGTCCACGCCCAGCTTCTGATAGATGTGAATGAGGTGCGTCTTCACCGTGGCCTCAGAGATAAAGAGCTGATTGGCCAGCTCTTTATTGGAGGAGCCGGTCGCAAGGGCGCGGAGGATTTCCAGCTCGCGGGTGGAGAGGGACTGCTCCGGTTGGCCCACGCGCTGGGCCAAGAGGTTGACCACCTCTGGGGCGAGGGTGCGCCGGCGCGCGGCGGTATTAAGCACCGCTTCGTGCAACTCATCCTCGGGCGAATCCTTGAGAAGGTAGCCCATCGCGCCGGCCTCGACCGCGGCCAGGATATCGGCTTGGGTGTCGTAGGTGGTGAGGATGAGCACGGGTGGGCCGCCGGCCTCGGCCAGCTTCTTGGTGGCGGTGATGCCATCGACGCCCGGCATCTGGATATCGCAGACCACGACGTCGACCTCGGGGGCGTCATCGGCAAAGAGCTTGTCCACGTCCGCGCCGTTATCGCCTTCCATGACCACGCGGACATCGGCAAAGGTATTAAGAATCGCGCGCAGCCCGGCGCGGACGACGGGGTGGTCATCGATAAGCATGACGTTAACCATGGGGCTGCTCCTTGAGGGGGATTCTAATGGCAAGGGCGGTGCCGTCGCCGGATTCGAGGCTCAGGGAGCCACCGACGCTCTCCACGCGCTGGGACAATCCTTGCAAGCCAAAGCCGCTATCGCCGCCGTTGCGCGGGGGCTCAACTACACCGTGTCCATTATCCACGACGTCCAGGGTGACTGCATCCTCAAAAAGGCCCAGGGTGACCACCGCACGGGAGGCATGCGCGTGCTTGATCACGTTATTAAGGCCCTCCTGCGCGGCGCGCACGACCACCTGCTTGACATTGCCGGGCACGCTCCCGGTGCCGGAAACGACGAGGTCGAAGGTGGTGTCCTCACCAAGGGCCTCCGTGCGCTGGCGCATCTGGGACAGGATGGAATCCAGCTGGGTCTCCAGGCGCTCATCGGGCCCGGCGAGCTCGCGCACGAAGCGGCGCGCCTCGGCCAGGTTCTCGCCTGCGGTGTCCTCGATGACGGCGAGCTGCTCGTTCTTGGTCTCTAGGTCATCGGTATTCCGGGCGGCGCGCGAAAGCAGCAGGATGGAGCTCAACCCTTGGGCCACGGTGTCATGGATATCCCGGGACAGGCGCTCGCGCTCTTCCAAGCGCCCGGCCTGGTGCTCGCTGGCGGCCAGCTCGGCCTGGGTTTCTTGCAGCTGCTTGGCGATGTCCCTGTGGTGCGCCGCCTCCGCCTGCAACCGGCGCTGGATATAAAACACGCCCGCGGCAAAGGTCGTGCCGATAAGCGGCCCGATGGCCGCGGCGATGGACCAGCCATCCGGATGCAGCCACGCGGGAATGAAGGCGGCCGCCGCCCACAGCACCGTGATGGAGATAAGCCCGGGCCACTTGGGCAAGGCGCGCAGGAAGACGAAGATGAGCGGGAACTCGAGCCACATGAAATCTTGCGCGTGGACCATCAGCCCCAACCAGAGCAGGCACAGCCCGGTGAGCCAGAGCCAGGTGGGAAGCCAGCGCGCGGCCGCGTACACCGCGGCTAGGGCGATGGCCAAAAGGATGGCGCGGGCGTCCAAGCGGTCATCGATATAGGCGCGGGCCACGCCGAAAAGCAGCAGGAACGCGAACATGGCGTATAAGCCCCAGAGCCATAATTTCTGTCCGGAAAACACAATTTCCTACAGTATCTGCCGGAGGGTGGATGAGGGATCAACCAGTTGGTTGACTGGAGGTTCAACTAGGCCGCCGATTACTTCTGACCTGCGCAAAGGGACTATAGAAGTATGTTCTTAGCTATTCGTGAAATCACCGCAGCGCGCGGCCGCTTCGGGCTCATCGGCGGCACCGTGGCGCTTATCACCCTGCTTTTGGTTATGCTCTCCGGCCTGACGGAGGGCCTGTCCAAACAAAATACCTCGGCGCTTGAGGCCGTGGCGCAGGATCACCCCTATGTCAGCTTTTCTACCGAAGAGCCCGCGTATAACGAGTCCGAGATCCATGAGAAGGATCTTTCCGGCGATGCGATTGCCTTGGGCACCGCGCAAACTAAATTGGAGGGCGAGGGCGCGGTAGGCGTGATGGGCTTGCCGGCCGGTACGACCATCCCTAATTCCAACGCCACCATCTCCAAAGATGGCGCCGTCCTGTCTGACACGATTGATGCCTCCGACACCGTGAATATCGGTGGGGTAGACCTTTCCGTAGAGGGCACCGTTGCCGAAACGCAGTTTTCCCACTCGCCGGTGGTATGGGTATCTACCCAGACTTGGCAGAAGGTGAGCCACGCACCAGACGGTGTGGTCGGCACGGTTGCCCTGCACTCCGAAGAGGTCCCCGGCTCGGTCGAGATGTCTGATTCCTTCTCCGGCCTGCCCGCTTATCAGTCCGAGCGCGGTTCGCTGCTGACTATGCAGGGCTTCCTCTATGGCATCTCCGCCCTGGTCACCGTGGCCTTCCTGACGGTGTGGACCCTGCAGCGCACCCGTGATCTCTCCATCCTGCGCGCCCTGGGCGCCTCGGTGCGCTATCTGCTGCGCGACGCCCTGGCCCAAGCCGCGCTGATTTTGGCGGCCGGCACCATCCTCGGCGCGTTCGTCGGCTGGCTGCTCGGCCTGCTGGCCTCCGGCACCGTCCCCTTCGACGTATCCGTGCGCACCATCATCGTTCCCGCGGTCGGCATCTGGATCTTGGGCATGGCCGGTGCCCTGGTTTCCACCCGCCGCGTAGCCAAAGCCAACCCCCTCGATGCATTGGGAGGAAATGCCTAAAATGTCCACCATCCTTGATATTCGCAACGCCACCGTCACCTTCCAGGACGGCACGACGACGACCACCGCGCTTGATAATGCCACCTTTAGCGCCGACTCCGATACCCTCACCGCGATCGTGGGCGAGTCCGGTTCCGGTAAGTCCACGCTGCTCTCCGTCGGCGCCGGGCTCATCACTCCGGACTCCGGCACCGTCGAGGTCAACGGCACGAACTCCATCATCTTCCAGCAGTCCAACCTGTTGTCCTCGCCCAAGGTGCGCGATCAGCTGCTCATCATGGATCACATGGCCGGGCGCAAGCTGCGCAAAAATCGCGCCGCTGAGCTGCTAGAATTCGTCGGCCTTAAGGGAATGGGCAATCGCCGCATCGGCCAGCTTTCCGGCGGCCAGGCCCAGCGCGTCAATATCGCGCGCGCCTTGATGGATGAGCCGAACCTGCTGCTTGCCGATGAACCCACCTCCGCCCTCGACTCCCACCTTTCCCAGGAAATCATCCGCCTGCTGCGCGATATTACCCAGGAGATGCACACCGCCACAGTGCTCGTGACACACGATCGCTCCCTGCTCACCTACGCCGACCACGTGGTCGAGGTCAAAGACGGCCGCGTGAGCAAGCAGGACGTTAACGATGCATAACGAGCAAGCGCGCGATGGATTGCGGCATCGCCGCAGCGATCTGGGAAGCGGAACAAATGCCGAAACCATCGGGGGTATGCGCCGCGATGGAGGCCGCGTGCTGGTGTAGGGCGGCGGCGTGGAGGATCTCCATAATGATGTACTCCGCATCGGCCTTTTCGTGCTCTACCTGCGCGATGGTGGCGCCGAGGATGCCGGATAAAACGTCGCCGGAGCCGGCGGTGGCCGCATAAGAGTGGCCGGCATTCATCCCATAGATGGCCTGGCCGGGCGCGGTTACCGTGGTGATTCGGCCCTTGTGCAGGATAAAACAGTCCAAGTCCTCGGCCAGCTCGCGCTGGCGCGGCCCCACACCCTCGCTGAGATCGAGATCGCGGCTAAGGGTGGCCTCGTAGAGGCGTCGGAACTCGCCGGCGTGCGGGGTAAGAATGATGCGTGGGTGGGAGCGGACGCGATCGCGCAGCTCAGCGCTCTGGGCGAGCAGCGTCAGGGCATCGGCATCCAGGATGGTAGGCAGCTCCCGATCTAAGACGACGCGGAGCTCGCGGTGCGCCGCCTCATCGGTGCCGCGGCCAGGGCCAACCACCCACGCCTGGGCATGCACCTTATCCTCGGCGCTCGGGTGGGGAACCACCTCGGGCAGGTGGGGGACCACGGCATCATTATCTATCACCCGCACCATGGACGGCGTGGCGCGCACCGCGCCGGTAGCCGCTAGGATGCCCGCGCCGGGATAGGCGCTGCTGCCAGCGCAAATGGCGGTGACCCCGCCGGTGTATTTCGTGCTCGAAGCCTGGGGAGTGGGGTCCACGATGGGCCCCGTGCATCCCACGGGCTTGGGGGCGGTGACGTGGCCCAAGTGGGCATCAGCAAGCACGGGCTCCGCAGGCCACTGGAAGGGGAGATCGATGGTGGGCTCGTTGGCAATGTATCCCGCAGGCTCAGCCGTGGCCGTTAGTTCCTCCGCAAAGGAGCGCGGCGCGTTGGGCAGCTGCAGATCGCAGAGCACCACCGTGCCGCATTCCGGGGCGAAGATATGGCCGGCGCGCGCCCAACCGAAGCTCACGGTAATCGTGGCCTCGACGGCATTGTCCGCGGCCACGCCCGTATCGGCGTTGATGCCAGAGGGGATATCCACTGAAAGCACCGGGATATCGTGCTGCTTGGCCGCGCGGTACGCGGCAAGGCCCGCACCGCTAAGCCCGCGGGTGGAGTTGAGGCCGGCGACGGCATCAATGAGTAGGCCGGTAGCCTCCGCGTGCGGTTGATCTGTAATGGTCCCGCCGGCAGCGGTAAAGGCCTGCAGCGCTGGGTCGTGCGCGGCATCGGCGACGAGGATCGCGTCAACGCCATAGCCCTCCTCGGCGAGGAAAGCGCCTGCATAAAGGCCATCGCCACCATTGCCGCCAGGTCCGGCGAGGATGGTGATGCGGCGAGGCGCAGGGGTCGTCAGCATGGATTTCGCCGTGGCGGCAACGCCCCTGGCGGCCAAGCGCATGAGTTCATCATCGTGGCTCTGCTGCGCGAGGAGCGCGGATTCGGCGGAACGAACGGCGGATACACTATAGGCAGGTCGCATGCCCGCCACTATAGGCCTTAAGCAGCGGATTGGCAGGTAGGGCACCAGAAGAGGTTTCGGCCCTCCATTACTTGTTCCGCAATCGGCGTGCCGCAGACATAGCAGGGCAGGCCGGCGCGCCGGTAGACGTAGACTTCGCCGCCGTGATCATCCTTGCGCGGCTCACGCCCCATGGCCTCGGGGGAGTGCTCGGCGCGCACGGTATCGATGCGGCCGTGCTCTACGCCGTAGTTCATGAGCTCTACCAGGTCTTTCCAGATGGCGAAGAATGTTTCACGGGAAACATCCTTGCCTGGGGTGAAGGGGGAGAGGCCGGCGCGGAAGAGGGCCTCCGCGCGGTAGATATTGCCCACTCCGGCATACAGGTGCTGGTCCATCATGAGGGAGCCTATGCTGCGGCGGGATTTGTGCACCTTGGTCCACAGCGCTTCGGGGTCGGCATCGGCGCGGAGCGGATCCTGGCCCACCTTGGTCAGCCGTGCCTGGTAGTCCTCCTCCGTGAGCAGCAGGCAAAATTGGGGCCCGCGCAGCTGCGCGGCCTGCACCCCATTGTCTATGCGTATGCGGATCTGCCCGCGGGTGTCCTCGCGGGGTTCGAAGCTGAGCTTGCCGATGAGCCCCAGGTGAATATAGAGGATATGTGCCGGGTTGGCGGCGGTGAAGTGCACGAAGAGGTGCTTGCCAAAGGCCTCTGCGTGGTCGATTTCTGTACCGTCCAGGATGGCCGCCTCGGTGGCAAACCGGCCTTGCAGGCTGGTCACGCTGAGCGGCATCCCGCGATAGTCAGCGTTGAGTGTGAGGGCTAGGCGGTGGATCACGTGACCTTCTGGCATAGCTTCAGTGTAGTGAAATCGTTGGTCGCCCCCAACTAGGGCGCGTGGCGCCGGGGGATGAAAAAGAGTAAACTCGAAGCGCGGATTGATTTTATTTCTATTGAAGGGTCGATAAATCATGACGCATAAAATCGGTTTTGACCGAGAAAAATACATTGAGCTGCAGTCAAAGCACATCCAGGCCCGCCGCGAAGAAATCGGCGGAAAGCTCTATCTGGAAATGGGCGGCAAGCTTTTCGATGATATGCACGCCTCCCGCGTGCTGCCGGGCTTTACCCCGGATAACAAGATCGCCATGCTGGAGCGCATCAAAGAGGAAATCGAAATCCTCCCGTGCATCAACGCCAAAGACATTGCCCGCCACAAGGTACGCGCTGATTTAGACATCCTGTATGAAGATGACCTCCTGCGCTTGGTGGACGTATTCCGCAGCCGCGGCTTCTTGGTTGAAAACATCGTCATGACCCAGGTGGAAGACGGAAATGCGCAGGCAGAAGCGTTCATCGAAAAGCTCGAGCGCCTCGGCCTTAAGGTAGCCCGCCACCGCGTTATCCCTGGTTATCCCACGAATACGGATCTCATTGTCTCTGAGGATGGCCTTGGCAAGAACGAGTTCGCGGAAACCTCCCGGGACTTGGTCGTAGTCACCGCCCCAGGCCCTGGTTCCGGCAAGCTTGCCACCGCACTATCGCAGGTCTACCACGAGCACCAGCGCGGCAATAACGCTGGTTACGCCAAGTTTGAGACCTTCCCCATCTGGAACCTGCCCCTCGAGCACCCGGTTAACCTGGCCTATGAAGCAGCCACGGTGGATCTCAATGATTCCAATATTATTGACCACTTCCACTTGAGTGCCCACGGCGAATCCACGGTGAACTACAACCGCGACGTTGAGGCCTTCCCGCTGCTGCGGACCCTGCTGGAAAAGCTCACCGGCACCACGCCGTACGAATCGCCCACGGACATGGGCGTGAATATGGCCGGCTACTGCATTACCGATGATGCGGTCTGCCGCGCCGCTGCCCAACAGGAAATCATCCGCCGCTACTTCAAGGCCAAGGTGGAAGAAGCCCGCGCCGGGCTGGGGGATGAGCAGTCTGAGCGCGCCGCCGTCGTCATGGCGAAGGCCGGCATTAAGGTCGATGACCGCCCGGTGGTGGGCCCGGCCCGCAAGCGCGCGGAGGAAACCGATGGACCCGCCTCCGCGATGCAGCTTCACGATGGCACCATCATCACCGGCCGCACCTCGCCGCTGCTGGGCTGCTCCGCGGCGATGCTGCTCAACGCCCTCAAGTACTTGGCCGGCATCGATGACGATACCCACCTGCTCTCGCCGGAATCGATAGAGCCAATCCAAACGCTGAAGACGAAGCACCTGGGCTCTTCCAACCCCCGCCTGCACACCGATGAGGTGCTCATCGCGCTATCCGTATCCGCCGCGAAGGACGAGGATGCCCGCAAGGCGCTGGAACAGATCAAGGAACTCGCCGGCTGCGACGTCCACACCACCACCATCCTGGGCTCGGTGGATGAGGGAATCTTCCGTAACCTCGGCGTGCTCGTGACCTCGGATCCGGTCTTCGCCCGCAAGAAGGCGCTCTACCAAAAGCGCTAAGGAATTGGGGATCTTGCCGGTAGCGCGCCTAAGATTATGGGCGTGACTATCGGCAAAGTTCTCCTGTATTACTGCTTTACCCCCATCGAGGATCCCACCGCCGTCATGCTGTGGCAGCGCACCCTGTGCGAGTCCTTGGGCTTGAAGGGGCGCATCCTGATTTCGGAACACGGCATCAATGGCACCGTCGGTGGCGACATGGATGCCTGCAAGCGCTACGTGCGCCAAACCCGTGAATACCCGGGCTTTAAGCGCATGCAGTTCAAGTGGTCCGATGGCGGCGCCGAGGACTTCCCGCGGCTATCGGTCAAGGTGCGCGATGAAATCGTGGCCTTTGGCGCGCCGGGCGAGCTGAAGGTGGATGAAAATGGTGTCGTCGGCGGCGGCACGCACCTCAAGCCGGAAGAGGTCAACAAGCTGGTAGAAGAGCGCGGCGATGAAGTCGTATTCTTCGATGGCCGCAATGCTATGGAAGCAGAGATTGGCAAGTTCAAAAATGCCGTCGTGCCGGATGTGCGCACCACCCATGACTTCATCGAGGAACTGGAATCCGGCAAATATGACTGGATGAAGGACAAGCCTGTTGTCTCCTATTGCACCGGCGGCATCCGGTGCGAGGTCCTTTCCTCCCTGATGAAAAATCGCGGCTTCAACGAGATCTACCAAATCGACGGCGGCATCGTGCGCTACGGCGAGAAGTACGGCAATGATGGGCTGTGGGAAGGCTCCATGTACGTCTTTGACAAACGCATGCACCAGGAGTTTGGCCAAGGACTAGAGGACCCAGGCTTTATCCAATTGGGCCACTGCGTGCACTGCGACAAGGGTACTAATACCTTCCACAACTGCATTAATGAGGATACGTGCCGCCAACAGGTGCTCATCTGTGATGACTGCATCCAGCATGTGGAAACCCAGCATTGTGGGCGACCGGATTGCGCCGAGGTAGCTGCGAATCTCGTCGATCAAAATTCGAAGTCTTGATTATGGATTGTTAGAAGTTGCCGAAAAAGGCCCAGCCTACTGGATTGACGTGGTCTACAACCGTCGACGCAGGCACTGAAGCACTCGGGATGGTCAGCCTCGTCTACTTCAAGAATGACATCACCCAAACCAGACACGAACCCGTA
The DNA here is from genome assembly GCF_040225635.1 of Corynebacterium sp. KPL2830. Taxonomy (NCBI): domain Bacteria; kingdom Bacillati; phylum Actinomycetota; class Actinomycetes; order Mycobacteriales; family Corynebacteriaceae; genus Corynebacterium; species Corynebacterium sp. KPL2830. Next base: position 23,359 of record NZ_JBEHFR010000021.1, read on the forward strand.
AGTATCTGAGTACTGCGGTGTCAGCTTCCATCCTTACATCGGGGTCCGTTGTCGCTTCAGCACAAGAATCAACACCTTCTCGTACTCCCGTGCGATCTGTTGATTCAGTTCAGAAACTTCCTAACGCGACCTCTATTGATTAGGTTCAGATTGAGTCAGGACAGGGTTCCGCTGAGGCTGACGAGCAGGGAAAATTAAACTTGCCATCAAGGCGGGTCTCGAAGAACTTAAGCGGATCAACAAGGATTGGTATGACGAGGTCATTTCAAAGAGTAAAGAAGGAAAGGCTGCTGCGGGCTCAGACGTTTCGATATCTTGCGAAATCTATTCCCATTCCTACAGGTATCAGCAGGAGCGGGGTAAATTTCACCAGTTGACCGGTATTCTCAATGTTGGCGTGGTCAAGGTATATATGGAGGCCAATAAAGCCAGCTACAGCCAGAATCATTCCTAGGAGGGTGAATAGGTAAAACTGTCGTTGAGAACTATCTGGATAGAGCGTATGGGCGTATTCTCTGGCCGGGCCAAACTCATCTTCGGCTCGGACACCCTTCTCATGGATTACCTCTTTGACGGATGACAGGGCTTGGTCGAGCTCTAGCCCATTGATGTTGAGTAGGCGTAACTCTCTGGCGAGATTATCCAAGTATCTTGCATTTGCATCCTTAGACGTTGTATTCATTTAACCTTCTTCCATGGGTTTGACAGTTTTGGAGCTCTTCTAGTCCATTTCTGAATAGAAGCTCACCTTCGCCACTGATGTAATACTCCTTTTTGGCAGCTCCAGAACTGGGAAATACCCATTTGGATGAGACGGCTCCTAACTTTGCTAGCCGGTCGCGAACTTCGTACCCGTGATGCGCGCCTTATTGTGCACCGGCACGAGGCTTACCACGGGTTACAGATACACCATACTAGCGGACGCAACCGCGCGCCTGGTTACCTCCGCGATAAGGTGGGTGCGATATTCTATGCGGAAGCCTAGTTCACCAGAAAAAGCTGAATATCGCTGATGGCCCAAATCATGAAGTTGAAGGCCACCACCCAAAAGATCGCCATCCAGCTGCGCCAGCGCAGGTAGCGGCGCAGCTTGCGCACCATAATGATCGCGCAGCCAATCATGCCCAGCAGTGGGATGATCATGGTGGAGATGGCAAAGAAGTTTCTTTGGCCCTCGGTACATAGCCAGCTTGCGGTGCCGTCCTCGCACAGGGGGCCGCCGGTAAGGCGCGAAAAGAGCGCGACGCCGAAGCCATATAGCGCGGAGATGATCAGCACGGACACCATGTACCAGACGGCTTGGCGTGTGGAGCGCCGGTTGGCGGCGGCTACCTCGACGGGATCGGGCTCGTCTGCCAAATCATCGAAGCTTTGCGGCTCGGGCCGGCGCAGGTTGGCATAATCGGCGTCGGTCGTCAGGTCGGTTTCGGGGTGCTCTGGGCGCGAGCTCATACATCAAAGCTTAGTCGGTCGCGGGGTGAATGAGTACCGGTACGCGAATATGAGGGAGCAACTCGGTTGCGTTAGAACCCAAAAAGACCCGCGCGATGGGGCCTTGTGGGGTAGAGGCCATCAACATTAGATCGCCCTTTTTCCACTTGAGTGAATCAACGGCACCGGACCACCCGGCCCCGGAACCGATCTCAGAGGAGACCTCGAGCTCCGGGTAAGCATCTTGGATGCGGTCGCGAGCCCGGTCGAGCATTGCTAACGAATCCTCGTGCCACTCGGCGGTGAGCTTTAGCGCAATATCGCTTTTATCCTTCGACGGGGAATTCAGCAGGTCATTCGCTGAGAAAGCCAAGATGCGCAGGGGTAGATCCCAGCGATCCGCCAGCGCGGCTGCACCCAATAATTCCCTATCCGCACGGTCACCGCGCTCCGTAATGACAAAATTAAAGCGGGTCACGCCGTGTTTCGATAATTTGGCCTTGCGCGGGATAAGCCCTAAAGATTGTGGCGAGTAGTGCAGGAGGGTATCCGCAGTTGAACTGGGGAAAAAGCGGCCCTTGGGCGCGGCCTGGTTGGGGCCTAAAAGTATGAGATCGGCCTGAAAATCCTGGGCCATCTCGGTAAGAAGCTGGGGGCGGGAAGGGCCATCGACAAGCACGGAGGGCGTATCGTCCCAGTACTTTTCCGGGATACCTGCCTCCGTCAGGGCCGCAGCCGTGGCTGATGCGCACGCTTGCTTTTGCTCTTTAAACCACTTCTTGTATTTCCCGCCTAGCTTGGACAAGGACGTCGTGGTCCACGGTTGGAAAACCGTGGAAATAACGCGCACCTCTATCACCGCGGTGCGCGATAGCCATGCGGCGAAGTCGAGGGGTTCCGTACCGGAAGAGGAAGGACTCCACGAAATGAGGATGCGCAACGGCTCTTTGGCCGAGCCTTTATGCAGGGTCGGCAGCAGCGGTTGGTTAGATTTTTTGCCCATAGAATGAATAAGTATGCGAAAGCTTAATGAGTACTAAAGCTCATTATCGTCTGTTGCGACCGCAAAACTAAAATTGCATGTGGCCGTAAGCTCGCTACTCGCTATCCATGGTGGGGCGGTAGACATCCGCAAGCTTGGAAATGACCGCGCCCATCTCGCGCGCGGTGGCCAAGTCCTCGGGCTCGAGCCACCGCATAATCTCCGCAAGGGCCGCGGCGCGTTGCCCGGAAACAATGGCCAATTCGGACTCGCCCAGTTGGGTGAGCGCGACCAGCACGCCGCGGCGATCTTCTTCATCGCGGTGGCGTTCCACGAACCCGCGGCGTTCTAGTTGATAGAGCGCGTTGGACGCGGTGGGCATGCGGATAAGCTCCGCCTGGGCGATGGTGGATACGCGGGAAGGCCCGCGCAAGCGCAACTGGTTCATGATGGAGACCTGCGAGGTAGTCAGCGATGAACCCTCTGCAGTGCGCTGGAAAATAAGAATTAACTTATTGAGCGCCGGTTGGATGTCCCGCGCTACCTCTACCGCGTCCTCGTAGTTGGACGGGGACTTCGTTGGGTCCGTCTCATCATGGTGTTGCGTCATAGAACTAAATTCTATCGTGCCCTACCGTCTGGCGGTAGTATCGCGACGAAAAAATTAGCTTCCCTTAATAAAATCTTCCAGCTCATTGCGCGCGACATCGTCGCCCTTCTGCACTGGAGGGGACTTCATCAGGTAGGAGGAAGCGGAAAGTACCGGTCCGGCAACCTTGCGGTCCAAGGCGATCTTGGCGGCACGGACGGCATCGATAATGATGCCTGCGGAGTTAGGGGAGTCCCAGACCTCGAGCTTGTACTCCAGGTTCAGCGGGACCTCGCCGAATGCGGAACCCTCCAAGCGGACATAGGCCCACTTGCGGTCATCCAGCCACTCCACGTAGTCCGAGGGGCCAATGTGGACGTTGCGGTCTGCGCGCTTGCCAGCAATAGGGGAATTGTGCACGTTGGAGGTCACGGACTGGGTCTTGGAAATCTTCTTAGATTCCAGGCGCTCGCGCTCCAGCATGTTCTTGAAGTCCATGTTGCCGCCCACGTTGAGCTGCATCGTGCGGTCCAAGCGCACGCCGCGGTCTTCAAAAAGCTTCGCCATAACGCGGTGGGTAATGGTGGCGCCAACCTGGGACTTGATGTCATCGCCCACGATGGGCAGGCCGGCGTCTTCAAACTTCTTGGCCCACTCTGGGTCAGAAGCAATGAAGACCGGCAGGGCGTTTACGAATGCGCAACCAGCTTCGATAGCGGCCTGGGCGTAGAACTTATCCGCCTCTTCGGAACCAACCGGCAGATAAGAAACAACAACCTCGGCACCGGCCTCGCGGAGGGCAGCTGCGACATCGGCAGGAGCTTCATCCGATTCCGTGATGGATTCCTGGTAGTAACGGCCCAGGCCATCCATGGTGGGGCCGCGCTGAACGGTGACCCCGAGGTCTGGGACGTCTGCGATGGTGATGGTGCAGTTGCGGGAGCTGCGGGTAGCCTCCGCAAGATCCTTGCCCACCTTGTCTCCATCGACGTCGAAGGCCGCGACGAACTCAATATCGCCGACGTGGTAAGGCCCGAACTGGGTGTGCATCAGGCCAGGAATATTTTCCTCTGCTGCGGCGTTGCGATAAAACTCCACGCCCTGAATAAGGGATGTGGCGCAGTTGCCGACGCCGACGATGGCGACCTTTACTTTGTCAGACACACTATGCTCCTTTATAAATTCGTTGCTGTGTGGTGCCTGCGCAACGTTAGGCCAGAAATTATGCCTGGTGGTAGCACGACGGCATATGGATCGATCAAGAAGAGGAAATTAAGATAATGCGGGTGAATTCCGTTGCCTTTAAGCACGAGCTTTCCCACGAATGGGAGCGCACCCAACACGTCCGCGAATACCGCGCCGGGCACTTGGGGCGCGATGAGGTGTGTGACGCGGACTTCCTCCTCCGGGCCGCCGCCGAGCACCACGGGCGCACCATGGATAAGCCTTGCCCGGTCTGCGGGGAGAACCTGCGCCTAACCCGGTGGGTGTACGGCGAGAGCCTGGGTCGGCGCGCCGGGAGCGCCCGCAGCGAGAAAGAAATAGCGGAATTTGTCGGCGAAGGCCTGGAATTTACCGTGCACGAGGTGGAGGTCTGCCGGCACTGCCGCTGGAATCATTTGTTGCGTTCTGCAACGGCTTTTAACGCGTGTTAGTTTTCGACGCACCGCCTTAGGCAGTAAGCTGCAATTATTTAGATTGTTACCAGGGATGAATGAGGACACGAATCAGTGACCGAGAAGGAATCTACTGGCGAGTCCACTAAGGTGGACCGCCGTAAAGAAGGCGAAGAACCCAAAAAGCGCCGCATCTGGCCGTGGGTCGTTGTGGCTCTCCTAGTGGTTTTTGTGGCACTGCCTGCAGGCCTTTTTGCGTATGCCTATTCGCAATACACCGTTCCGGAGCCCAAAGAGCTGGCCAATAACCAGGTCTCTACCATCTATGCCTCCGATAACGACACCCAGTTGGCGCGTTTGGTTCCGCCGGAAGGCAACCGCACGCACGTGACCTTGGATGAGGTCCCCGTCTTTGTGCAGGACTCCGTGCTCGCCGCAGAGGACCGCGACTTCTGGGATAACTCCGGCTTTTCCTTCACCGGTTTGGGCCGCGCGGTGCTGGGTAAGGTCACCGGCAATGACACCGCCGGTGGTGGTTCCACGATTACCCAGCAGTACGTGAAAAACACCCTGGTGGGCAACGAATACTCCTACGTGCGCAAGGCGCGCGAGCTCATCTACTCCATCAAGATGACCAACGAGTGGGAAAAAGAGGACATCCTCAACGCCTACCTGAATACGGTCTACTTCGGCCGCAATGCCTACGGCATCCAGGCTGCATCCAACGCCTACTTTGATAAGGACGCCAAGGACCTCACCCCTGAGGAAGGCGCCATGCTCGCCGGTCTTATCCAGTCGCCTTCTGGCCTGGACCCGCGCGTGAACCAGGAAGGTTCCGAAAACCGGTGGAACTACGTTCTTGACGGCCTCGTGGACATGGGCGATCTCAGCAAGGAAGAGCGCGATGGAATGGTCTTCCCGGAGACCCGCGACCCCTCTGAGTATTCGGCATATACGGAAGCCCCGGGTGCTAATGGCCACATTAAGGACCAGGTCATCCGCGAGCTTGAAGAGGTAGGAATTACGGAAAATCAGGTCTCTACCGGCGGCCTGCGCATTACCACCACCATTGATATGAACGTGCAAAACAATACGGTGCAGGCAGTCGATGACCAGCTGGCGCCGCTGCAAGGAGACGCCCGCGCAGCTTCCGTGACCATCGACCCGAAGACGGGTGCGGTGCGCGGTTACTTTGGCGGGCATGATTCCAACGGTTGGGACTACGCCAATTCGCCGCTACAGACCGGCTCGACCTTCAAGATTATGGCGCTTGCCGCTGCACTGCAGCAGGGCATTAGCTTGGATACCAACTACTCCTCGGCGCCGTACCAGCTGCCGGGCTCCGATCTGGTCACCAACGTGGGCGGCGGCTGTGGCGTATGCGACCTGCGCGAGGCCACCAAGCAGTCCCTGAACACGTCTTACTTGCGCCTGCAGAGCGATCTGAAGAACGGTACCCAGGACACCGCGGATATGGCCCACGCCTTGGGCGTTGCTCGCTCGCTGCCGGGTATCGAAGAGACGCTGACCGAAAACGGCAAGCAGCCTTTCGAAGGCGTGGTCTTGGGCCAGTACCAGTCCCGTCCGCTGGACATGGCAACCGCGATGTCTACCCTTGCGAACCAGGGCGTCTGGCACAACCCGCACTTTGTGCAGCGCGTAGAAAATGCCGCCGGTGAAGTTCTGTATGAACACCCAGACGATGAGGGCGAGCGCCGCGTTTCTGCCAATGTGGCCAATAACGTCCTTGAGGCCATGGGGCCGGTGGCGGCATGGTCCAACGGCTCGCTGGCGGGCGGACGTGCTTCGGCATCCAAGACCGGTACGACCCAGCTGGGTGATTCGGGAACTAATAAGGATGCGTGGATGGTCGGCGCCACCCCGCAGCTTGCCTCCGCCGTGTGGGTCGGTACGGCCGATAACACCTCTGCCATTTTCGATCAGTATGGCGGCATCATGTACGGTGCGGGCGCACCGACGAAGATCTGGAAGTCCGTGTTGGATAACTCCTTGGCGGACCAGGAATTCCAGCAATTCCCCTCTGCTTACCCCGTACGCTTCGGCACGGTTTCTGCCGGCGGTGGCGCTCCGGCCTACAACCCAGGTGGTAGCGCCGGCGGGCAAAGTACCCAGAACTACACTGGTCCAGCGCAAAATGGCGCTCCTGAAGAAGAGACCAGCCCAGCACCTGCGGAAAGCCCGGAAGCGGGTCGCGATGCCCCATCGCAGCAGCCGGAGACCCAGGGAGGCAATAATGGTAACGGTGGCAACCGGGGCAACGGCGGCGGCAATAATGAGCCGGCCCCACCCGAAGCTCCGTCTTTAGATGACATCCTTGACCGCGAAGGCGGCCTGGCTGACCTCTTAGGCTAAGCAAGGAGCGGTACGCGTGAGCCAAGATCAGCGCTTGTCCGCAGCAGACGAACCGATGGCGCGGGGCGTCATCGAGTTCCTGGGCGGGCCGAGGGGACGCTTTGCCCGGGGTAGCCGCGCGCAGTGGTGGACCCCGTTGCGCGCGTTGATCGCGGTAGCCTGGGTTTTCTTAGCCGGCGGGTTCTTAACCAAGGCAAATTGCGCTGCTGGTACTCGCGGCGAAGACGGCACCATCAACCTGGATTGGTCCGCCAACCGCCAGTACACCTCTTTTTGCTATAACGACATCGTCCCGCTGTATGAAGGCCGCGGTTTAGATCAACCGGGCTTTCCCTACGCCTTTTCCTGGCAGGAAGATGGCCTGACCCGCTACATGGAATACCCGGTATTGGCGGGCATGTTCCAGGGCCTGATGGGCTGGATTGCGCGCCATACCTATGGGCTCGTGGAGTGGGCCGGGGTGCCCGCCGCTGGTTGGTACTTTGGGCTAACCGCCATGGTCATGGCCTGCATCTGGGTCGGCGTCATCTACATGGTCTACCTTTTGGTGGGAAATCGCACGTGGGACACCATCCTGGTGGCCGCCAGCCCGTTGATTATCATCCATGCCTTTAGCAATTGGGATATACCTGCCATCGCCTTTGCCGTCGGCGCGCTGCTGGCCATTAGCCGCCACCGCCCCTGGCTCGCCGGCATCCTCATCGGCCTTGGAACCGCATTCAAATTATGGCCGGTATTCCTGCTTGGTGCGTTTTTCGTCCTTGCCTGGCGCAATCGCCGCTGGGACGCTTTTGCCAAGGTCGCCGTCGCTACGGCCGCCGCGTGGCTCGTGGTCAACCTTCCCGTCGCCTTGAAATACCCGGCGGCTTGGGCGGAATTTTTCCGCTTGAACCAGGAGCGCGGCGCGGAATGGACCACCCTGTATGCACTGATTAGCCGGAATTCGGGCATTTCTTTCAGCCAGGACTTTTTGAATACCTTCTCCCTCGTGGCATTCATCTTCTTGTGCGTCTGTATTGCCTTGGCCGGCTGGCGCAGCCCGCTTACCCCGCGGGTGGCGGAGTTGGTATTCCTCATCGTTGCGGCTTTCCTGCTGGTCAATAAGGTATGGTCCCCGCAGTATTCGCTCTGGCTGCTGGTCCCAGCGGCCTTGGCCGTGCCGCGTTGGCGGTTGGTTTTGGGCTGGGCGCTTGCCGATGCCCTCGTATGGCCCCTACTTATGTGGCACATGCTCGGCATTGATAATAAGGGCATTCCCCACGAGCTTTTGGACATGGCGATCCTCGTGCGCGATGGATTCATTATCGCCATGGCGGTGATTGTTCTGCGGCAAATGTGGAATAACACGGAAGATAAAGTGCGTGCTGCGCATACGGGCCGCGACCCATTGGCGGGAGTATTTCAATGATTGTGACCTTAATCGGCATGGTGTCGATCTTGTTGGGCTTTATCTGCGTCATGGCTGCCTTTTGGCTGTTTCATAACCGGGAAGATAGGCGCGGGCCCATCATCTTGGGCGTCCTCGCCATTGTTTTTCTCACCATCATCCCTGCGACGTGTGCTATCTTTTTTGCCGCCACCACGACGGGATAGATTTCTTTTCGCCGGTCATATGCGGTACTGTGGTGGGGTTGCTTGACGCAACGTACCCTCCTGCTGCATCCGCAAAGGTGATGCAGCCGAAAACGACTAGACCATAGGAGGTGATGAGGTCCGTGCGTCACTACGAAGTCATGATCATTCTGGATCCTAATCAGGATGAGCGCACCGTAACCCCGTCCCTAGATAAGTACCTCGACATCGTCCGCAAGGACGGCGGCAAGGTTGAGAACCTCGATGTATGGGGCAAGCGTCGCCTTGCATACCCCATCGAGAAGAAGGAAGAGGGCATTTACGCCGTCGTTAACCTGGAGTGCGAGCACCCTTCGGTTTCCGAGCTCGACCGCCGCCTGAACCTGAACGACACCATCCTGCGTACCAAGGTTCTGCGCACCGACAGCAAATAGCGGATACTGGGATCAGGCACAATCCACGTAACCGATAAGGAGTAAAGACATGGCACAGGGAGATACCAATATTACGGTGGTGGGCAACATGGTTGCTGACCCCGAGCTTCGCTTCACCCCAGCGGGTGCGGCGGTAGCTAACTTCCGCGTCGCCTCCACGCCTCGTCGCTATAATTCGCAGACGAACCAGTGGGAAGACGGCGAAGCTATGTTCCTGACCTGCAACGTATGGCGCCAGGCGGCGGAGAACGTCGCCGAGACCCTGAGCAAGGGCATGCGCATCATCGTTACCGGCCGCTTGAAGCAGCGTTCCTTCCAGACCCGCGAGGGTGAAAACCGCACTGTATTTGAGATCGACGTCGATGAGGTCGGTCCGTCGCTCCGCTACGCCACCGCACAGGTAAACCGCAATCCCCGTGAGGGCGGCGGCAACTATGGCGGCGGCCAGCAGCAGCGCTCGAATAACAATAATCAGGGCGGCTTTGGAGGACAACAACAGCAGCAGTCGCAGCAGCAGAACCAGGCTCCTGCAGAGGATCCGTGGAACTCCGCACCGCCCGCTGGCGGCTTCGGAGGCGCTGATTCTGAACCCCCGTTCTAAGTCTGTCACCCGCAACTATTCAACTAACTCAATTGAAAGGCAGGGATCATGAAGCTGATCCTCACCGCTGCCGTTGAGAACCTCGGCGCCGCTGGCGAAATTGTTGAGGTTAAGGACGGCTACGGACGTAATTACCTGCTTCCCCGCGGCTTGGCTATCGTGGCTTCCCGCGGCGCTGAGAAGCAGATTGAGGGCATCAAGCGCGCCCAGGAAGCTCGCGAAATTCGCGACCTGGACCACGCACGCGAGGTCCGCAACCAGCTTGAGCAGCTGACGAACGTTGAGGTCAAGGTTAAGACCTCCACTTCCGGCAAGCTCTTCGGTTCCGTTACCGCAGAAGACATTGTCAAGGCCGTCTCCAAGGCCGGTGGCCCTAACTTGGATAAGCGTATCGTTGATATGTCCAAGGGCCTGGTCAAGAAGACCGGCAACTACCAGGTCGAGCTGAAGCTGCACGCTGACGTGCTCGGCAAGGTGAACTTCTCGGTCGTCGCTGCCTAAGCAGCGCTCGACGGTCCACAGACCCAAAGACAACAGCACGGCTTAAGGCCCCAAGAATTCTCTATGTGAGGTGGAGAATTCCTGGGGCCTTTTGCCTACCCAACTGGCCTGTGGATAACTGTGAAAATCTGTGGATGAATGTGGAATTCAGGGTTCGGGGACACCACGATTTTGTCACGACTTTACCGCTGGTCACGGCCTATTTTCCGCTACGCTGTGGGAATTTTCACACTAGCAAATAACGGCTCTGACCAGCGGTTATTATCGCTGCAGGTCAGGGCGGTGTTGAGTTATCCACACCCGTGACCTCGGTAAATGAAATGCAAGGATCGGCCTACCAGGTAATTCCACAAGCCCCTGTGGATAACTGTGGAAGTTATGCCCAGGCGGGTAGTGTCCAGGCCCTCGTCTACACTTGGACAACGTTACGCTAGGTCGCTTCACGGACACCAAGGGGAACACATGACCAACGCAAGTTTTGATGATGAACAGCTTCCACCGGAACCACCTGCGCCGGATAACGCCGTAGCGCGCCGGCCGCGGTACCGACAGGATCAACCGCAGCGTTATGAAGAGTATCGCCAGCCGCCATCGGACCGGGAAGCCGAGCAAGGCGTATTGGGTGCAATGCTGCTCAGCCCCAATACGGTCATGGAAGTTATTGAAGAGCTCGAACCCGATGACTTTTATTATCCGGCTCACGCGCTAATTTATGGCGCGATGCTGGACCTTTATGCAGCGGGCCAAGACATTGACCCGCTTATCCTTTCCTCGCGGTTGGATAGGTTCAATAACCTTGAGCGCGTTGGCGGAGCGCCCTACTTGCACACGCTTTTGGCTACGGTTCCCACCGCTGCCAACGCCCGCTATTACGCGGAGATCGTGGCGGAAAAGGCCGTCCTGCGCCGGCTAGTGGATGCCGGTACGCGCGTGGTCCAACTGGGCTTTTCGGGCACGGAGGATGCTGAGATCGAATCGGTGATCGACCGGGCCCAGCAGGAAGTTTTTGCCATCGCCCAGCGCAAAACCGCCGAGGACTACCGCGTGCTGGGGGATCTGATTGACCCGACCATTGATGAGTTGGCGGCGCTGCAGCAGGCTGGCGGCGTTGAATTGGGTGTGCCCACAGGATTTATTGATCTGGATAAGCTCACCAATGGTTTGCACGCAGGCCAGATGATCATCGTGGCGGCGCGACCCGGTGTGGGTAAGTCCACGCTAGCGATGGACTTCATTCGCTCGTGCTCGCTGCAGCATGGCAAGTCCTCGGTCATCTTTTCCCTGGAAATGTCCGCCTCAGAGATCGTGATGCGCCTGCTCTCCGCGGAATCCGAGGTCAAGCTCACCGATATGCGCAGTGGCGGGGTGTCCACGGAAGACTGGGCGAAGATCGATGACACGCTTAACCGCATTCAAGATGCGCCGCTTTTCATCGATGATTCCCCAAACCTGACGATGATGGAGATCCGCTCCAAGGCCCGCAGGCTCAAGCAGCAACATGGCCTCGACCTCATCGTTTTGGACTACCTGCAGCTGATGTCCTCGGGCAAAAAGGTAGAGTCACGTCAGCAAGAGGTGTCGGAATTTTCGCGCCAGCTCAAGCTCTTGGCCAAGGAACTTGAGGTGCCGGTGATTGCCATTTCGCAGCTGAACCGTGGACCTGAAGCCCGAAACGATAAGAAGCCGCAATTGGCTGACCTGCGTGAGTCCGGTTCCTTGGAGCAGGACGCCGATATGGTGATGCTGCTTTACCGCCCAGACTCGCAGGACCGAGATAACGAGCGCGCCGGTGAAGCGGATATTATCTTGGCCAAGCACCGCGGCGGGCCCATTGACACCGTGCAAGTGGCCCACCAGCTGCACTACTCCAAGTTCGTCAACATGGCGCACGGATAAAAGGATTAAAGGTCCACGACGGCGGCGGGGTCTCCTAATCGGGGACCTAGAATCACCAACACGATAAAGACCGCGGCCGCGGCCAGAGAGAGCCACCGCCAAACCGGGAAGAAGCGTTGGCCGCACCAGTAGGCGATCGCTGCACCGATGAGCGCGCCGAGGGTATTAAACAGCAGATCGTCGATATCCGTGCGGCCCAGCGCGAAGGCATATTGGGCCGTCTCTAGCGTTAAGCTCAGCGCGAACCCCCAGGCCGTGGATACTTTTACGGAACGGCAAAGGGTAAATACTAGGAGCCCGAAGGGGATGAAGAAGGCGGTATTACCGGCGTATTCAAAAAGCGGGGCGAACCAACTATTACCGGAGAATTCATCGAGGGGAACTAAATGGAGCTCGCGGACGCGTTGATTTTCGGGTTTCCATAGGTAACCGATCTGGAAGAAGGCCTTCAGGGTGGTCAGTGCCACCATGACGCTTATCCAGGCGCTTAGGGCTAATTTATCGAGCAAGGGCCTCACCCTTCAGCTCAGGCAAAGTAAATGCCGCTACGGCGGCGATGGCGAATGCGGCCGCAAATAACACAAAGAGGAATCCAGCACCGGTCGCCGCGATCAATGGCGGCACAATAAGCGGTGCCACGATGGAGGCTATGCGGCCAAAACCCGCCGCGGCGCCCGTACCGCGACCGCGCAGCGCGGTGGGGTAGAGCTCCGGACCAATGGCATACAGGGCACCCCAGGCGCCGAGGTTGAAGAAGGACAACAGGCACCCGGCGATGATGATGAATACCTCGGAGCTTGCGGTTCCATAGAGCCCGGCGGAGACGGCGGAGCCGACCAAGAACACGGCGAGGGTGATTCGCCGGCCCCAGACCTCAATGAGCCAGGCGGCGGTGGCATAGCCCGGCAACTGCGCCAGGGTAATGATGAGGGTGAAGCTGAATGAGTTTACGAGCGAGAAACCATCGGCAACCAGCAGGGACGGAATCCAGATGAAGGCGCCGTAATAGGAGAAGTTGACGCAAAACCAAATGGTCCACAGCGCCGCCGTGCGCCGGCGCAGGCCCGGCCCCCAAATGGAGGTCTCGGTGGAGGCGGTGGGTTCTGGGTGGGCATCGTCAAGCCGCTGGCCCGCGGCGGCCTCTTCGAAGGACGCCACAATCTCTTCGGCCTCCTCGTGGCGGCCCTTGGACTCGAGGAAGCGCACCGATTCCGGCAAGCCCAGGCGCACGTAGACCGAATAAGCGGCGGGGATGAGACCCACGGCAAAACCCCAGCGCCAGCCGTTTTCGCCGGCGCCCACGATGAAGGTGCCGATGAGCGCGGCGAGGATCCAGCCGAGCGCCCAGAAGGCCTCGAGGAGGACCACCATGCGCCCGCAGATGCGGCGCGGCGAGAACTCGGAGATGAGCGTGGAGGCGACCGGCAGCTCCGCGCCCAAGCCCAGCCCGACGATGAAGCGGAAGATGATAAGCATGGTCAGCCCACCGGCCAGGGCGGAAGCGCCGGTGGCCAGGCCATAGACCAAGAGGGTGAGGGAGAAGATGTGGCGGCGGCCGTATTTATCCGCAAGGAGCCCGCCGAATGTCGCGCCCAGAGCCATGCCGAGGAAGCCAACAGAGGCGAGCCAGGAGGTTTGGGTGCTGCTCAAATCCCAATGCACGGCCAGGGCGGCCATGATGAAGGAAATGAGCCCGACATCCATAGCATCGAGCGCCCACCCTAGGCCGGAGCCCAAGAGTAGGCGCTTGTGTTTGCTGGTGACCGGAAGCCGGTCTAATCGTTCATTGCGGCTGAGCATGCGCTAATCATAGCGCTGGCTAGAAAATTTCCGGAGACGCAGGGAATTAGAGACGACGAATACGGAACTCAATGCCATGGCAATGCCGGCAAATAGCGGGTTGAGCAGGCCAAAGGCCGCCACGGGGATGAGAATAATATTGTAGGCAAAGGCCCAGAACAGGTTGCCCTTAATGATCTGCAGCGTGCGGCGGGATAGGCGAATGGCATCGGCGGCAGACCGCAGGTCCCCATTCATCAAGGTGATATCGGAGGCCTCGATGGCAACGTCGGTACCGGCGCCCATCGCCAAGCCAAGGTCCGCTTGGGCCAAGGCCGCGGCATCGTTGACGCCGTCACCAACCATCGCCACATTGTGCCCCTCGGACTGCAGCTTCTTGATGACGTCGACCTTTTCCTCCGGAATCACGCCAGCCGTGACCTCGGTGATGCCAACTTCCTCTGCCACGCGCTTGGCCGCGCCCTCATTATCGCCGGTCAGCAGGTGCGGGGTCAGGCCCAGCTTCTTCATCTGCTGGACGGCCTCGGCGGAGGTGGGCTTGACGGTGTCCCGGACCTCAATGAGCCCAGCGAGGTCATCGTCTAGGTACACCGCCACCGGGGTAGCGCCCGCGGTCTCTGCCTCGCGGAAGGCCTCAGCGTATTGGCCTAGGTCTCCACGCGGCTTGCCGACGCCCACGCGCACCCCATCCACCGTTGCTTCCACGCCAGCGGTGCTGGTGGAAAAATCGGTGCCGGGCTCCACGTCGCGCTCACGGGCAATAGCCTGGGCGATGGGGTGCTCGGAGTTCCGTTCGACGGCGGCGGCGTAATCGAGGACATCGCCATGCACGGCCGTAACGGACATTTCCCCGGCGGTCACCGTGCCGGTCTTATCCATCACGATGGTATCGACCTGCTTGGTGGACTCGAGGATCTCCGGGCCCTTGATGAGCAAGCCCAGCTGCGCACCGCGCCCCGTGCCGACCAAGATGGCGGTTGGGGTGGCAAGGCCCAGCGCGCAAGGGCAGGCGATGATCAGCACGGAGACGGCGGCGATAAACGCCGGCGCCACGCCGCCAAAGATGAGGTGTACCAGCAGCGTGAGGACGGAAATCCCGATAACTACCGGAACGAAGACCTGCGCGATGCGGTCCACTAGGCGCTGCACGGGCGCCTTGGAGGCCTGTGCGTTGGTAACCAAGGTGGCCATTTGGGAAAGGACCGTGTCCTCGCCCACCTGGGTGGCCTTGACCTCCAACTTGCCGGAAGCGTTAATGGTGGCGCCGGTAACGGTATCGCCCACGCCCACCTCTTCCGGGACGGATTCACCGGTGATCATGGAGGCATCCACGGCGGAATTGCCGGAGACGACCTCACCATCGGTGGCAACCTTTTCGCCCGGGCGCACAACGAAGACATCGCCCACCTGCAATTGGGAGATGGGGATGCGCTTTTCCTTGCCATCCCGCAGCACGGAGGCTTCCTTCGCACCCATGGACAGCAGGGTGCGCAGCGCCTCGGACGATTGTCCCTTGGCCTTGACCTCGAACCAGCGGCCGAGGAGCAGGAAGGTAATGACCATTCCCACGGACTCAAAGTAGATATGGTCCATCTCGGCCGAGCTGGAGGACCACGACATGCTCATGGTCATGCCGGGCTCGCCGGCGTTGCCAAAGAATAGCGCGTACAGGGACCACAGGTATGCGGCCGAAGTGCCCATGGAAATTAAGGTATCCATGGTGAACGAGCCGTGCTTCAGGTTGGTCCACGTAGCGGAGTGGAAGGGGGCGCCACCAAAGATGAAGACGACGGTGGCCAGCATGGCGCAGGCCCACTGCCAGTTCTGGAACTGCAGGGCAGGCACCATGGAGACGACCATGATGGGAGCAGACAATACCGCGGAGATGATGGTGCGCCGCAGCAGGCTCTGCTGTTCTTCAGCGCGGGCATCATCAACCGGCGTGCCTTCTGCGTCTGCGTCCCCGCCCTGGTCGGCGTCATCACTGCCAGACATATCGAAGGCGCTGTATCCTGCACCTTCCACGACTTTGATCAGATCCGCGGCCGTGGACGTTTCTGGATCGAACTCAATAGAGGCGGATTCGGTGGCAAAGTTAACGCTCGCCTCCACGCCGTCTACCTTGTTGAGCTTGCGTTCTACCCGGGAAGAGCAGGACGTGCAAGTCATGCCCGAGACCCCGAGATCAACGTGTGACATAGTATTCGCCTACTTAAGGGTGTATCCGGCTTCGGCTACGGCAGCTGCTACTTGCTCATCGGTGAAATCGCTACCGGAAACAGACACAGCGCCAGTGGTGTGGTCTGCAGAAACTTCCTCAACACCGGCGATTTCGCCTACCTCTTCGCGGATGGACATTTCGCAGTGTCCGCAGCTCATTCCTTCTACGGTGTAGTTCTTCGTTGCCATGACTATCATCCTTTCTCGATTGCTTATGTCTCCATGTTATACCCCCTCGGGGTATCTAGCAAGGAAGAGATTTAGGTACGGTGGGGAATAAACCACAATGTAAAGGAGTTACAACGAGTATGGCTACTATCGACGTCACTGAAGAGAACTTTGAACAGACCGTAACCGGCGAAGGCATTACGCTTGTCGATGCCTGGGCGGACTGGTGTGGCCCATGTAAGCGCTTTGCCCCTGTCTACGAGAAGGCATCCGAGGAGCACACCGATGCTACCTTTGCCAAGCTGGACACCGAGGCAAACCAGGGCCTTGCTTCCGCGCTGCAGATTCAGTCCATTCCTACCCTGATGATCTTTCGCGATGGCATCCTCGTATTCCGCGAGGCCGGCGCACTGCCGCCCGCAGCGTTGGAGGATCTGCTCAAGCAGGTTAAGGACCTTGATATGGCTGAC
Source organism: Corynebacterium sp. KPL2830 (assembly GCF_040225635.1). Lineage (NCBI taxonomy): Bacteria > Bacillati > Actinomycetota > Actinomycetes > Mycobacteriales > Corynebacteriaceae > Corynebacterium > Corynebacterium sp. KPL2830. The sequence goes on from NZ_JBEHFR010000021.1 coordinate 40,012, forward strand.
GTTCGCCGCCAGGTTGAAGAGCAGAACGCACAGCAGGCATAGAATCTGAATTTTCAGAGCTTCCACGGCGCTTTCTGGTGAGTATCGCTAAACTCGCTAGAAAGCGTCTTTTTTATGACCAAAGGAGATAGTGATGGCTAACCCCTTCAGCAAGGGCTGGAAGTACGTGATGAGTTCTCTCGATCAAAAGATTGATGAGAACGCCGATCCAAAGGTCCAAATCCAGCAGGCGGTCAAGGCCGCCAAGGAACAGCACCAGGAAATCTCGGATCATGCGGCAGAGATCATCGGGCACAAGTCTCAGTTGGAAATGCAGATGAACCGCCTGGTGAAGTCCCAGCAGGATTACCAATCTCAGACCGAGCGCGCACTGGAGCTTGCGGATTCCGCCGAGGACCCGCAGAAGGCGAACGAGTACAACCAAGCCGCTGAGGTAGTGGCCTCTCAGCTCGTTGCGGTGGAACAGGAACTGGAAGACGTCAAGCAGCAGTACGCGGCGGCGGAGCAGGCGGCTGAACAGGCCAAGAACCAGCAAAAACAATCCGAGGCTCGCCTGAAGGAGCAGTTGGCCCAGGTGAGCCAGCTAGAAGCGCAGGCGGATCAGGCTGCTATGCAGGAGAAGAACGCGGAAGCGCTCGATTCCATGAACGAGCTCAAGCCCGATGATTCCGTGCCGAGCCTGGATTCCGTCCGCTCCAAGATCGAAAAGCGCTACGCCGATGCCCTTGGTGCACAAGAATTGCAGCAGGCAACCGGCGGCGACCGCATGAGTGAGATTCAAGCGGCCGGCAACGACATGAAGGCCAGCGCGCGGCTGGATGCGCTGCGCGCCGATATGGCCAAGAAGAAGGAAATCGAATCCGGGGATTAATTCTCGCGGCGGATATTAATAAGCACGCCGCGAATCCCTGAGTGGAACCCATCGCGCAAGTTCACGCGCTGGGTTTCCGTCAGCGTGTATTCATGCAGGGTTTCGCAGGCGAACTGTAGCAGCGGGCGGTCGATCTCCGGTGGCAATCCGCCGCCAGACAGTAAGTGGGCTTGGTCGCGCTGCTCTGAGTTGGCGGCATTATCAAACCACCACGATGCGTATTGCTGGCCTACATCGAATGGGGACTGGAACCCAGCAGAGCTCCAGACCTCTTCTGGCAGCGGGACGTACTTCGAGCGCAGCTTGCGCCGCGGTGCCATCATTGACGGTTTCGGCGCAGGCTTTGGTGCTGCTTGATCGGTAGCCTCGGCCTCTTCGGCAGGGCCCTTCTCCGCTTCTGCAGAGGGCTTTTCCTGCTCTTGTGGGGCTGGGGTTGCGGCCTGCTGTGCGCTTTGGGGCGGCGCAGGCTTTGGGGCGGGCGCCGGCGTGGGCTTTTCCGGGGTGCCGAATGCGGTTTCCACCTCGGAGGGCTCCTCGCACTCGTCGCAGTGCTCGGTGCCTGGAAGCTCCTCTTCTGCTCCCTCTGCCTTCTGCGCCGTATCGCGCACCACCGGGGGAAGCGGGCCTTCGAGGACCTGTAGCTCCATGGAATCCGCGAAGTCCTCGCGCGGATCCAAGATGGTGGTGGAATCACACGTATGGCGCAGCGCTGCGGACATGGAATCCCAGCCAAAGCCGTACAGGTGCACGCGGATGCCATTGTCCACGGCGGTCTGCGCGCCGGGGATCATGTCAGCATCGCCGCTGACCAGAACGAAATCGGTGAACTGGTTCTTCATAGCGGCCATGACCATATCGGCCACGAGCCGAGTGTCGACGCCTTTTTGGGTGCGTCGCTCACCCCATTCAATGAGTTGCCCTGTGCGCAATTGCACGCCCTCGCAGGTGCGAAGGGCGCGTTGGTAGCGGTGTGGACCGGTATCCGGGATTCCGTCGTACCAGTATTGGCGCTGAATCGGGTTGCCTAATTGCTCCTCGATCATCCCGCCCATGGTGCTGACCACCTCGGGCAGATCGATTTCTAGCTGCGCGCGAGCCCCCGTTTCCCAGGAGTTATAAAAGCTCGCGAGCAGGTATGAGGTATCGACAAAGACAAGTGTGCGTTCAAGCATGGCTCCTAAGTTCCGTTCTAATTGTTCTAAATAAAATTCTTTGTTACCTCCAGTGTGCCTTATTCACCCCGAAACGTCGATCACAATTCGCTAATTCCCAGCATATTGGCCGCAAATGAAAAGATTTCGGTGACCATTGCGGCGTCGGCAAGCGTGTTATATGGTTAGTTACACAACTAACTAAGTAACTAACGAGCCGAAGGTGATGATGGATAACTCCACGCAGCCGCTCTTTCGGCAGATTGCGTCCTTGGTGGAAGACACCATTGTGGACGGCACTCTGGCGGAGGGCGATAAGGCGCCTTCCACCAATGAGTTGGCGGATTTCCACAACATCAACCCCGCAACCGCGCGAAAGGGGATCACCCTCTTGGTGGACTTAGGGGTGCTGGAAAAGCGCCGGGGCATCGGCATGTTTGTGGCCGAGGGTGCTTCGCGTGCCATCCGCGAGCGCAGGCGAGGCGACTTTGCCGCGGAGTATATGGCCCCGCTTGTCGATGAAGCAGTGTGCCTGGGCTACAACCGCGCCCAGCTCCATGACCTTTTCGATCGGGTTGCAGAAAGCAGAGGAATGTACTCATGATTACTACCCGCGATTTCACCTTTTCCGCAGGCCTTACCCATGGCTTGGTCGGCCGCAACGGAATTGGCAAGACCACCTTATTGCGAAAAATCGCCGGCCAAATTCAATCCGGCCGCATCACGGTCTTTGACCGCCAGCCCTTTGATAACCAATCCGTGCTCAACCGGGTAATCCTCATGGGCATCGACAATCCGCTGCCGGATTCGTGGGGTAGCAAGAAACTCGGTGCCGTCGGCCAGGCCCGATGGCCCAACTGGAATGCGGAGCGATACGACGACCTCATCGCGCGCTTTGACATCCCAAATAAGGCGTATTCCGCGCTCTCCCGCGGGCAGAAATCGGCGTTGGGATTTGTTTTCGCCGTTGCCTCTGGCTGCGAAATAATGCTTTTGGACGAGCCTTATCTGGGCCTCGACCTGCCGCGGCGCGAACTCTTTTACCAGGTCCTCCGGGAAGAACACGGTCGCACCATCGTGGTATCCACCCATCACCTCAACGAGATAGAGGGCTTACTGGACACCATTTCCCTCATGGGGGAGCACCCCATTAGCGGCCCCGTAGACGAATTTGTCGATTCTTTCCTGGAAATCAGCGGGCCCGAAGAAGTGATCTCCGCGGCCATTTCCGCACTGGACCTGCCGGTATTGGAGCGCGCTTCAACCAGCCTGGGAGACCAGGTGCTTGTCGATGCCCGCACTACCTCGCCCGATCCCGTCTTCCGCTATGCCAACGAACATCACCTCCGGGTAACAGAGGTATCACTTGAAAAGGCTGTCCGATCATTGGAGGAGCAGTCATGAAACTTCTATGGCACACAACGGAATGGGTTTGGGTTACAGTCCTATTCTTCATCGCGCTTTACCCCGTACTTTTTGGCGAAAAGTGGGGAACTGTCACCTTGCTCTTGCCCCTTGTGCCCATCCTGACGTATCAACCCAGTTTTGATAAGTACCAAGTACTTGGCTTGAGCTCACAGATATGGAATGAACACCGCCGGATTATCGTCACGGTTTTTGCTGTTGTAGCCATGGCAGGAACGGCTGCACGGCAGGGCTGGTGGGCGTTGGCCGTTTATGCGGCGGCATTGGCATGGGCACTGTGGCGCAAACCAACCCCAACCAGGACGGGGTACTCGACGACCCCTTTGGGAATTGCATCCAAGCTTGGGCGTTTCCCGCCGACGCTCGACGCACAGGCTGTATACCGCCGCCAGGTCCGAATGCGGCTGATGGTCGTCGTATTTTTATCCATCAACGTTGTGCTTTCGCTAATGAGCACGCTGTGGGAACCGATGGAATTCATCGCTTTCATTGCTTGGGTGCTCTTCTCCTTTTTCCTCAGCCAAACCATGGGCATATTGCGGGATACGCTCAGGGACTATGTCACGCTCGGCGGCACGCGCCGCCGCTGGGCGACCATGACTGCAGCGACTGGGCTCATCTTCGTCCTTGGTTGTGCCGCCGTGGGCTTAGCCCTTTCCTTCTGGGGGAACACAATCGAGGTCGCCGCCGGCATCACCGCAATCGCGGCCGTCACCGTACCTGGTCTTACGTACCTCGAGTTCCTAGAGAAGAGGACTCTTGGAGTTTTTGTGGCGTACCTCCTCGGTATCGCACCGCTGGTTTGGCTTTTCGTCCAAGGCTATGTCTCGGCCGCGGTGGGGATGTTTATAAGCCTCGGCATCTACGCCGTATGGGCCGCAACCCTGCCGATATACGCAAGCCGCATAAGCAGCCTGTGGGAGAAAGGCCTTGCGGGCTGGTTTGGCATGAAATAGAAGTGTCTGAAATCCGTGCTGACCAGCAAGTTTGTGAAACTTTAAAGCGGTGTGTAACTTAATACGAGTCAGCGCGACCGACAGCGCCCCACAGAGACAAGACATTGTCTCTGGCTGCAGCGGCGATAGGAAAACAGGCCCTGACAAAAACAATTTTTTACTCGCAACGAGTTCCATGCTTTTGAGTATGTAGCTGTTGTGTGGTGACGATGTCTGAGAACTCAATAGTGTGCCAATGTACTTATTTTTTATTTTTGTGTGCATGGTTGTGTGTTGATTGGTCTGTTGGCC